>CALDFO010000577.1 GCA_937942205.1 uncultured Alphaproteobacteria bacterium | reverse complement strand
GAGCGGACTCGCGTCGCGCATCCGATCCCCGCGGCGTCTTCGCTGTAGCCGTGGCCGTTCGGCCGATTGCGGCGTTGCGCGGGGAACGGTAGGAGGTGGGCATGAGCAGCCGCCCCTCCGACCGCCTCGCGATCGCCATCGCACAACTCAACGCGACGGTTGGCGATGTCGCCGGCAATGCCGAGAAGGTCCGCGCCGCGCGCCGCGAGGCTCGCGACGCAGACCTGATCGTGTTTCCGGAACTGTTCCTGTCGGGCTATCCGCCGGAAGATCTGGTGCTCAAGCCGGCGTTTCAGGCCGCCTGTCGCGAAACCATCGAAACCCTGGCGCGCGAGACCGCCGATGGCGGTCCCGCGGCGCTAGTCGGCCTGCCGTGGCGGCACGACGGCAAGCTCTACAATGCGGTCGCCTTGATCGATGGCGGCAAGATCACCGCGCTGCGATTCAAGCACGACCTGCCCAATTACGGCGTGTTCGACGAGAAGCGCGTTTTCGCCGCCGGGCCGCTGCCGTCGCCGCTGACGCTGCGCGGCGTGATGCTGGGCGTGCCGGTCTGCGAGGATATCTGGACGCAAGGCGTGACCGCCGCGCTGGCCGACGCGGGGGCGCAGATCCTTCTGGTGCCCAACGGTTCGCCCTTCGAGGCGGGCAAGGAAACCGTCCGCCTCGAACTGGCCAAAGCCCGTGTGGCGGAAACCGGCCTGCCGCTGGTCTATCTCAACCAGCTCGGCGGCCAGGACGAGATCGTCTATGACGGCGCCAGTTTCGTGCTGAATGCCGATGGCGCGCTGGCGGTGGCGCTGCCGGGCTGGCGGGAGCAGGTGACCGTCACCGAATGGCGGCGCGATGCGTCGGGGCGTTGGGTTTGCGCGCCCGGTGAGACCTTCCTGGCCGAGGACCGCTCCTCCCAGGTCTATCACGCCATGATGCTGGCGCTGCGCGACTATGTGAACAAGAACCGCTTTCCCGGCGTGGTGCTGGGCCTGTCGGGCGGCATCGACAGCGCCCTGTCGGCGGCGGTGGCGGTGGATGCGCTGGGCGCGGACCGGGTGCGCTGTGTGATGCTGCCCTCGCGCTATACCTCCATCGAAAGCCTGGAAGACGCCGATGCCTGCGCGCGCCTGCTGGGCGTCGCTTATGAAACCATCGAGATCGAGCGCGCCGTCGCCGCGCTGGGCGAGACGCTGGCGGCGCCGTTCGCGGGCACGCCCGAAGGTTCCTTGGCCGACACCACCGCGGAAAATATCCAGTCGCGCCTGCGCGGCGTGATCCTGATGGCGCTGTCCAACAAGTTCGGACCGATGGTGCTGACCACCGGCAACAAGAGCGAGATGAGCGTGGGTTACGCCACCCTCTATGGCGACATGTGCGGCGGCTATAACGTGCTGAAGGATATTTATAAGACCGAGGTGTTCGCCCTGTGCCGCTGGCGCAACACCCATTCGCCCGCCGGGGCGCTGGGGCCGCGCGGCATGGTGATCCCGGACCGCATCATCGACAAGCCGCCCACGGCGGAACTGCGCGCGGGCCAGACCGACCAGGACTCCCTGCCGCCCTATGCGGTGCTGGACGGTATCCTGCAATGCCTGGTGGAACAGGAATGCAGCTTCGAGGATACGGTGGCGAAGGGGTATGATCCCGCCACGATCAAGCGGGTGGAGCATCTGCTGTATATTTCCGAGTACAAGCGCCGCCAGGCCCCGCCGGGGGTGAAGATATCCCCGCGCAATTTCGGCCGCGACCGCCGCTATCCCATCACCAATGCCTTCCGGGATGCCCGATGACTGTCCGCGTCCGCTTCGCGACTTTTTTGTTGTTCTCGCCTTCGGCGAGAATATGGCGCGCGCGGACGCGGCTTGCGGGGTTGTCATGACTGCGATCCGCGTCCGCTTTGCGCCATCGCCCACCGGCCTGCTGCATGTCGGCAATGCCCGCACCGCGCTGCTCAACTGCCTGTTCGCGCGCCACAACAATGGCGAATTCCTGCTGCGGATCGACGATACCGACGCCGCCCGCTCCACCCAGGCGTTCGAGGACGCGATCCTGCGCGATCTGGCCTGGCTGGGCCTTGCGCCCGACGCCATGGCCCGCCAGTCGGCCCGGCGGGACAGCTATCGCGCCGCCTTCGAGACCCTGAAGGCGTCAGGCCATGTCTATCCCGCCTATGAGACCGAAGCCGAACTGGAGCGCAAGCGCGCCCTGCTCAAGGCCCGCCGCCTGCCGCCCATCTATGACCGCGCCGCCCTCGATCCGGCGATGCGCGCCAGATGGGAAGCCGAAGGCCGCAAGCCGCACTGGCGCTTCAAACTGTCCCGCACCAAGGTGTCCTGGACCGACCTGATCCGTGGCCCGGTGGAGATCGACACCGCCACCCAGTCCGATCCGGTGCTGCTGCGCGAAGACGGCGCGTTTCTCTATACTTTCCCCTCGGTGGTGGACGATGCGGAGATGGCCATCAGCCATGTGATCCGGGGCGAGGATCATGTCACCAACACCGCCGCCCAGATCGAGATTTTCCGCGCCCTGGGCGCGGACGCACCGCAATTCGCCCATCATCCGCTGCTGGTGGGCGCGGGCGGCGAGGCGCTGTCCAAGCGGCTGGGCTCGCTGTCGCTGGCGTCGCTGCGGGAGGATGGCGTCGAGCCGCTGGCGCTGGCGTCGTATCTGGCCAAGATCGGCACCTCCGATCCGGTGGAGCCGCGCCTGTCGCTGGCCGATCTGGCGGCGGAGTGCGACTTCGCCAGGATCAGCCGTGCCCCGGCCCATTTCGTGCCCGACGAGTTGGCGGCGCTGAACGCCCGGCTGCTGCATCTGCTGCCCTATGAAACCGTGGCGGCGCACCTGCCGCCCATGCCCGGCCTCGCGGGCGATGCC
>CALDFO010000576.1 GCA_937942205.1 uncultured Alphaproteobacteria bacterium | reverse complement strand
GGCGCGCCCTGCCCCGACAAGCCGGTGGCGCGCGCCAGAAGGCCGCTGACGCCCGCGATGCGGCCAAGGCCCAGCAGCATGATGGCCGCCGCCGATCCGATCAGCAGTCCGCCCATCAGGCCTTGCAGGGGCATGGCGTGGGGGAAGGCCGTCATATCGCGTTCACCGGAATCTTGAGGTAGCGGACGCCGTTCTCCTCTGGCGGCGGCAGATGGCCTGCCCGCATATTCACCTGCACCGAGGGCAGGATCAGGCGCGGCACATCCAGCGTGCGGTCGCGGGCTTCGCGCATCGCCACAAAGGCGTCCTCGCTGACGCCGTCATGGGCATGGATATTGTCCCGGCGCTCCGCCGCCACCGTCGTCTCCCATTGATAATGGCTGCGCGAGGCGGGCAGATAGTCGTGGCACATGAACAGCCGGGTCTGGGGCGGCAGTTCCAGGATGCGCCGCAGCGAGCGGAACAGCGCGCGGGCGTCGCCGCCGGGAAAGTCGGCGCGGGCGGTGCCGTAATCGGGCATGAACATGGTGTCGCCCACAAAGACGGCGTCGCCGATCACATAGGCGATGCAGGCCGGGGTATGGCCGGGAACGTGCAGGACGGTGACGTCCAGCGTGCCGATGCGGAAGTGGCCGCCATCGGCGAACAGCCGGTCGAAATCCGAACCGTCGCGCCGGAACCGGGGCTCGGCGTTGAACAGCGTGCCGAAGGTCTTTTGCACGGTGACGATATGCTCGCCGATGCCGATCTGTCCGCCCAGCCGGGCCTTGAGATAGGGCGCGGCCGACAGGTGGTCGGCATGGGCGTGCGTCTCCAGCAGCCATTCCACCTCCAGGCCCTGTTCCTGGACATAAGCGATCACCGCATCGGCGGAGGCGTGCGAGGTGCGGCCGGACTGGGGCGCATAATCCAGCACGCTGTCGATGATGGCGGCCTTGCGCGTGACCGGATCGTGCACCGCATAGGTAACGGTGAAGGTCTCCGGATCGAAGAAGGGCCGGATCACGGCGGCGCCGGGCGCGGCGGCGGTAATCTGGGCGGCAGCTCTGGCCAGGACAGCGTCAGCCATTTGAATTTCCTGGGAGAAATATATTTACACGATTAATGTAATTGTATAAGTTATGGACGTCAAGGGCTGTGGCTAGGCCAGCCTCTCGCAGCAGGAATTGATGATGGACCAGACGCCTTTTTCTCCGCCGCGCCCGCCCGGCCTGGGCGATGCCGCGCCCGATTTCCACACCCGTTCCACCCAGGGCGATATCCAACTGTCGCGGCTGCGTGGTCGCTGGGTGATCCTGTTTTCGCATCCGGCGGATTTCACGCCGGTCTGCAGCACCGAGTTCGCCGAACTGGCCCGCCGCCAGGACGACTTCGAGGCGCTGAACTGTTCGCTGCTGGGTCTGTCGGTGGACAGTCTTTATTCCCATCTGGCCTGGATCCGGGCGCTGCGCGACCTGTTCGGGGTAGAGGTGCGCTTTCCGGTGCTGGAAGACCCCAGCATGGCGATCGGCCGGGCCTATGGCATGGTGGACGCGCAGGCCACCGACAGCATGACCATGCGCGCCACCTTCTTCATCGATCCGGAGGGCGTCATCCGCGCCGTGACCAGCTATCCGCACAATGTGGGGCGCTCGGTGGAGGAGATGTTGCGTCTGCTGACGGCGCTGCAGCGCGTCGCCGACGGCAAGCGGCTGGCGCCGGAGGGCTGGACGCCGGACACCCCCCTGCTGCGGCCCGCGCTCGACCGGCCCGGCGACGGCGCCGACTGGTTCTGCCGGTTCGAGGCCAGGCCGTGAGCGCGCTCTATCGCGACCGCGACGGGGCTTCGGCGGCGGCGGAAAAGCTCAAGGTCTTCGCCCAGCCGCAGCGGCTGATGATCCTGTCCTGCCTGCTGCGCGGCGAGCGCAATGTCGGCGAGATCGCCGAGGCGACCGGTATCGGCCAGCCCGCCTTGAGCCAGCAGTTGGCCGAATTGCGCCGCGCCGATCTGGTGCGGACCCGCCGCCATGCCAAGCAGGTGCGCTATGCGCTGGCCGATGACGGCGTGAGCTTGTGCGTGCGGACCATGGAGTCCATCTTCGGCGGCGTTCCTGGCATTGTCGCGCCGGATGTCACCGCCGCGCCCGAACCGCCGCCGCCGGGGGTGGCCGGTTTCGCGCGTATACTCTGAACCTGACCCTCAAGGGGGCCTCATCCAAGGCCCGTCCCAGCCATCGTGTCCCAGCAACGCCCGTCCTTTTCCCTGCCTGACCTGCCGGTGGCGGAATGCCTTCTGCGCCTGCTGGCGGTGTTGGGCGATAATCCCAACGCCGTCCTGGTCGCGCCGCCCGGCGCGGGCAAGACAACCAGCGTGCCGCTGGCGCTGCTGGATGCGCCGTCCGTCAAGGACGGCCGCATCCTGATGCTGGAACCGCGCCGCCTGGCCGCCCGCGCCGCCGCCGCCCGCATGGCCAGCCTGATCGGCGAGCCGGTGGGCAAGACCGTGGGCTTCCGCACCCGGCTGGAAAGCGCGGTGTCCGCCGCCACCCGCATCGAGGTGGTGACCACGGGCCTGCTGGTGCGCCGCCTGCTGGGTGATCCGGGATTGGAAGGCGTGTCCGCCGTGATCCTGGATGAAATCCATGAGCGGTCACTGGAAGCCGATCTGGCGCTGGCGCTGTGCCTGGATGCGCAGGCGATGCTGCGGCCCGACCTGCGGCTGCTGGCCATGTCCGCCACGCTCGATGGCGCGCGTCTGTCGGCGATGATGGCCGCGCCCATCGTGGAAAGCGCCGGGCGCATGTATCCGGTGGAGGTCCGTCACGCCGCCCGCGATCTGGCGGACTTGCGCGACCTGCCCGCCGCGATGGCGCGCGCCATCCGTGCCGCGCTGGAGGATGCGCCGGGCGACATCCTGGCCTTCCTGCCCGGCATGGGTGAAATCCGCCGCACCGAGGCGGCGCTGGAGGGCCTCGATGCCACGGTGCTGCCGCTACATGGCGACCTGCCGGTGGCGGCGCAGGATCTGGCGCTGCGTCCCGCCACGGGCCGCCGCGTGGTGCTGGCCACCGCCATCGCCGAAACCTCGCTCACCGTGCCGGGGGTGCGGATCGTCATTGACGGCGGCTTCCGCCGTGCGCCGCGTTTCGATCCGGCCAGCGGCCTGACCCGGCTGGCGACCGAACGTGTCAGCCGCGCCGCCGCCGACCAGCGCGCCGGACGCGCGGGCCGTGAAGCGCCCGGTCTTGCCATCCGTTTGTGGAGCGAGGCGACGCAGCGGGGCTTGCGTCCGCACGACCGGCCGGAAGTTCTGGAAGCCGAGCTGTCGGGCCTGTTGCTGGATTGCGCCGCCTGGGGCACGCCGCCGGACAAGCTGTCCTTTCCCGATGCGCCGCCCGACGGCGCGCTGGCCGCCGCCCGCGCGCTGCTCACCGATCTGGGGGCGATGGACGCGGCGGGCGCGGTCACGCCACTGGGCGAACGCATGAGCCGGCTGGGCGCGCATCCGCGTCTGGCCGCCATGATGCTGGCGGCGGCGGATGCGGGAGAGGCGGCGCGGGCCTGCGATATCGCGGCGCTGCTGGAAGCGCGTGATCCGTTGCGCGGGCCGCTGCGCGGACAGGAGACGCCCGCAGATATCATGACGCGGTTGGAGGCGCTGGCCGATTCATCCGCTGCCGCCGCGCTGGGCGCGGACCGCAATGCGTTGCACATGATCCGCCAGGCGGCGCGGCAGTATCGCGCGCGGCTGGGCATCGGGCGCGAGCAGGCGGGGGCGGGCGATCCCGCGCCGCTGATCGCCGCCGCTTTTCCCGACCGGCTGGCGCAGCGCCGCGCCGAGCCGGGCAGCTTCCGCCTGTCGGGCGGTGGCGGGGCACGGCTGGCGGTGACCGATCCCTTGGCGAAAGCAGACCTGCTGGCGGTGGCGGCCCTGGAGATGAAGACATCGCCGCTGATCCGCATGGCCGCGCCGCTGGCGGTTGCCGATCTGCCGTCCACGCTGGCGGCGCGGATCGTCGAAAGCGTGGAGACCAGCATCGATCCGGTTTCGGGCAGCATCCAGGCGCGGCGGCGCAAGCGGCTGGGCACACTGATATTGGAAGAACGGGCCGCGCCGCCCGATGCCGCCGATGCCGTGGCGGCGTTGCTGGCGGCGGTGCGTGAAGGCCCGTCGCGCCTGCCCTGGAGCGAAGAGGCGCGCAATCTCCAGGCGCGGCTGGTGCTGATGCAGGCGCTGGAGCCGGACATCTGGCCCGCCGCCGATGACGCCGGTCTGATCGCGAGTCTGGAGGACTGGCTGGCGCCCCATCTGCACGGGCGCACGCGGTTGGCCGATCTGGCGGCGCTCGATCTCGCCGCCATTCTTGCGGGCCGTCTGGACTGGGCGCTGCGCAGCCGTCTCGATCAGGAACTGCCCACCCATCTGCCATTGCCCGGCGGGCGGGCGGCGGTGGATTACACCCAGCCGGTGCCCATCGCCGCGGCGCGCGCCCAGCACTTCTATGGCCTGGCGGAGACGCCGAAGCTGGCGGGCGGGCGTGTGCCGCTGCGGCTGGCCCTGCTGTCACCGGCCGGGCGGCCGATCGCGCTCACCGCCGATATCGCGGGCTTCTGGCGCGGGGCCTGGGCCGATGCGCGGCGCGACATGCGCGGCCGCTATCCCCGGCACAACTGGCCGGAAAATCCTTTGCTGCCCTGACGCGGCAGCCTAGAGTTCCCCAAAACAAGGGGGCTTTGGGGATGGATATGCGGCGCGCGCTGGCGGGTGTGATCGTGATCGCCTTGGCGGGCGTGGCGCTGGATGTGGCGCAGGTTCGCGCCGATCCCAAACCGCCCGCGGTGGCCGCGTATAAGCCGGTCAAGAACGAAATCCTGTGGGACAGTTATGGCGTGCCGCATGTCTATGGCGTGGACATGCCCTCGGTGTTCTACGGCTATGGCTGGGCCCAGGCGCAGAGCCATGCCAACAGCATCATCCGTCTCTATGGCGAGGCGCGGGGCAAGGGCGCCCAGTATTGGGGCGAGAAATACGAACAGACCGCCGTCTGGCTGCTGACCAATGGCGTGCCCGAGCGCGCGCGGCGCTGGTACGGCCAGCAGACGCCGGAATTCCGCAGGAATCTGGACGCCTTCGCGGCGGGGATCAACGCCTATGCCCAGGCCCATCCCGACAAGATCGACGCCGAGGTACGTCCGGTGCTGCCGGTGTCGGGGGTGGATGTCGTCGCTCATGCCCATCGCCTGATGAATTTCATCTATGTCGCCTCCGCCGGGCGGGCGCTG
>CALDFO010000575.1 GCA_937942205.1 uncultured Alphaproteobacteria bacterium | reverse complement strand
GCAGCGGATTGAAAATCCGCGTGTCGGCAGTTCGATTCTGTCCCTGGGCACCACCACCTTAGCCAACCCATTTATCGCGCGTCACTTTCCCGAAAGTGGGGCACTGCTGACGGGAAAGGTGGGCACTTCCGTTCGCTATTGGGCCAGTCCGGTGACGCCGACGACCCGCATTACCGGGATCTCTACGAACTTCGGGCGCGTGACCGGTTATTTCCCCGTCTTCTTCTCACGGCCGAAAATAGAGGCGGTGGTGGAAAGGAAGACGGCGCTGTCACCCTGATGACTGGGCGCGATGTGGTGTCATTCCACGCGCTTTGTCTCCCCCTGCCGCGGGGGTTGGTCGGGGATGGCGCCGGCACGTTCCCGGCTTCGGAACAGCGCGGCGCGCGCCAGCAGCATGAATCCGACCGGCGTCGTCAAGGTGAGAAACAGGGCGACGAGAATCTCGTGGATGGCCAGCCTGCTCTGCAACAGGGAAAAGCAGATCATGGAGCCAAGCAGGATGCTGCCCGTTCCCAGGGTGGATCCGAGGGTCGGCGCGTGCATACGCTGCTGAAAACTGCGAAGCCGCAGAAGCCCAATCGACCCGATCAGGGTGATGGCGGCGCCAAGCAGCAGCAGCAGCGCCACGATGAGCGCCCCCCAGAGCGGCAATTCCGGCGCCTGGATCATTCTATGACCTCGCCGCGCATCAGGAATTTCGCCAGGGCCACGGTGGTGGAAAATCCAAGAAGCGCGATGACCAGGGCCGCTTCGTAATAGACCATCCGGCCCGTCTGGACGCCAAGCGTGATGATGACGAGCATGACATTGACATACAGCGTGTCGAAGCCCAGGACGCGGTCCTGGGCCCTGGGGCCCTGGACCAGGCGCCAGAAGGAGCAGGCGATGGCGGCGCCCAGTATCACCTGGGCGGCGGTGATGGCCCAGGCAAGGAGCATCGTGCTCATACGAATATCTCCATCAAAAGCCGTTCGTAACGCTGTTTTACAATCCCGATCCAATGATTTTCGTCGACGAGATCCAGAACATGGAGCATGAGGATATTCCTGCGGGAATCATGCTCCATCCAAATGGTCCCCGGCGTCGCGGTGATGATGCATGCCAGTACCGCCAGGCAGTAGCGGTTTCTCGTATCGAGCGGAATGCGGACAAAGCCCGAGGTTGTGCGTGCATCGCGGGACAGGATGATGCGGGCGACCGCGATGTTCGACCGGACGATATCGTGCAGCACCGCCAGGGCCAGGCGTGGTATGGCCAGCGACAACCGGATGTTGGGCGGCTCGATCCCCAACGGGACGGTGATCCATGTCGCCGCCAGGGCCAATATGAAACCCATGAACAGGTGCACGGGCGCGACGGATTGGTTCAGAAGCAGCCACATCGCCACAAGGGCGAGAGTCATCAGCGGGTAGGGAATGAGGCGTTTCATTGCGACCTTCCCTCTGTTGCGATTCTGTTCCGCACCGCGTCCACATAGAGCGCCGGGTGATCAAGTTCCCGCGCGGTTTCCTCCATATAGCGCATGGTCTGGGCGCCGTAGATGACGAGGAAGACACAGGTGGCGAGAAGCAGGCCGATGGGCGCCGCTTCGATGACGCTCAGGCGCGTGGTGGAAAGGCTGCTGGGCGTCCACAAAAGGTCTATTCCGGCGCGCGTCATGGTGACCAGCGCCGCCAGTCCGGACACGATCATCAGGGTTACGATTGCCCAGGCGAAGATGTCCGTGCGCCCATCGCGCAACAGGGCGTCAATGATCGCGAACTTGGCCAGGAAGCTGGATAGCGGCGGCAGACCGGCCATCAGCACCGCCACCAGGATGAAGCCGCCGCCGAGCACCGCCACGGTTGCGGGAATGGCGACACCGATCTCGGTTTCCCTTTCCTCGTCCTCCGGGCCTCCCAGATATTCGTCCTCGAAGACCGGCTCGGACGGGCTTGGGGTTTTGCCGCCGGCCGCGTTGCGCTCCACCGGCTCCATGATGAGATACATGGCGCCCGCCGCCAAGGTCGAGCTCACAAGATAAAACAGCAGTCCGGCTGTCGCCGCCGGGCTGTTGAAACCGATCGCCGCCAGCAGGGTGCCCGAAGAGATTATCATGTAGCATCCTGCCACTCTGCTGAGGGCTCGGGTGGCCAGCATGGAGAGAATGCCGAATGCCATCGTCGCCAACCCGGCGGATTTGAGCCAAAGCTCGGCGCCGCCCGCGAAAGCCGGATATTCGGGAAGAAGCAAGGACGAGAAGCGCAGGATGATATAGATGCCGACCTTTGTGAGGATCGCGAAGATGGCTGCCGCGGGCGGGGAAGCGACCCCATAGGTGTTGGGCAGCCAGAAGCCAAGCGGCCACATGCCTGCCTTCACGAGAAAGGCGATGCCGAGGACCGCGAACCCGCCTTGCAGGATCGGCCCCGCATCCGGTGGAAGCCGCGATATCACGCCAGCGATGTCCGCGAGGTTCAAGGTGCCCGTGACCGCATAAACCAGGCTGACGCCGACCAGAAACAGCAGCGACGTCACGATGTTGATCACGATGTAATGCAGGCTGGCCGTGGTGCGGGAAGCCCCGCCGCCATGCAGCGCGAGCCCGTAGGAGGATGCGAGCAATACCTCGAAAAAGACGAAGAGGTTGAAGATGTCCCCGGTCAGGAAGGCGCCGTTGACGCCCATCAGGAGGAAGAGGAACAAGGCATGAAAACGGGGGCCGGACCGGTCCCAGCGCGCGGCGGCGTAGAAGAGGCTGGCGAACCCCAGAACGCTCGCCAGAACAAGCATCATTGCCGAGAGTCGGTCCACGACCAGCACGATACCGACCGGTGCGGGCCAGTTCCCGAGAAGATAGACATGGGACGCATCCGGGGCGCCGGAAGGGGGCCATGCCGTCAGATAAAGCAGGGCGGCCGATATGAGGACGAGCGCGCCTGAAGTGCCCAGACTCAGCACCCGCTTGAGCCGCTGCCGCTTCTCGTCGAAAAGCAGCATGGCGGCCGCCACCACCAGCGGCAACAGGATCGGCGCGATGATAAGATGCTGGAGCACGCCCGTCATTCCGGTTCCTGTCCGTCGACATGATCGGTCCCGGTCGAGCCACGGGAGGCCAGAAGCACCACCAGCAGCAAGGCCGTGGTGGCGAAGGAGATCACGATGGCCGTCAGGACGAGCGCCTGCGGCAGCGGATCGGTATGAAGGGACACATCCACGCCGCCGCGGCCGATCACCGGCGGGGCGTCGAGGCGCAGACGCCCGCTCGCAAGGATGAACAAGTTCACGGCGTAGGAGAGCAGAGACAGTCCGATAACGACCTGATAGGTGCGCGGCCGCACAATGAGCCATACGCCGGAAGCGGTCAGTATGCCGATCATCAGGGCCAGAAGAATTTCCATTATCCGGCGCTCCCTTTCGGGGAGCCGGCGGCGTCGTCGACCGGCTTTTTCCTGGGAACACGGATTGACTGGTGCGCGAGCGCGATGAGGATCAGCACGGTCGCGCCGATAACCAGTGCAAACACGCCGATATCGAACAGCATGGCCGTGGCGAGCGGTACAGGCCCGAAAACCGGCAAATCAACGTACCGGTAGTCGGAGGTCAGGAATGGGTAGCCGAAAAACCAGGCCCCCATTCCGGTGAAGGCTGCGCAGAGCAATCCGGCGCCCGCCCAGCGGAGCGGCTGCACGTTCACGCGGGCCTCCAGCGCGCGCGTGCCCGTTGCCATGTACTGAACGATCAGGCCGATGGCCATCAGAATGCCGGCCGAAAACCCGCCGCCCGGCAGGTTGTGCCCCCGGATCAGCAGATAAAAGGCGAACATCACGATGACCGGAAGCAGCCACTGCATGATCAGGCTGGGAACGCGCAGATAGTCGCGCAGCGTGTCGCCGACCTCGCGCGCCTCCTGCTTCTTGTCGAAGGCGTTCTGCAGGCGCTGTTGTTTCGGCAATGCGACGCTTTCCGACGCCGGACGGAAACGCCGGAGCAGCGAAAATATCGTGATGCCGACGACGCACAAGACGGTGATCTCGCCCAAGGTGTCGAACCCGCGGAAATCGACCAGAATGACATTCACCACATTTGTGCCGCCGCCTTCGCGGTAGGCGTTCTTCAGGAAGTAGTCGCCGATATTCTCCACCGTGGGACGGGTCATGACGGCATAGGACGTGGCGGCGGCGCCCAGCCCGACCGCCACCGCCAGCGACAAGTCGAATCCGCGGCGGAGATAGACCGTCAACGGCGCTTTTGCGGCGCCATAGAAATTGGGCAGTTTCTTGGGCAGCCACCGCAGGCCGAGCAGCAGAAGAAAAGTCGTCGTCACTTCCACGAGAAGCTGGGTGAGGGCAAGGTCCGGCGCCGACAACCACAGGAAGGCCAGGCATGTCGTCACGCCGGTGACGCCACACAGCACCAATGCCGCCAGGCGGTGGAACTTGGCCTGCAACGCCGCGCCGATCGCCGCGCCGCTGCCGATGATGCAGACGATCGCGAAGATCGGGTCCAGCAGCGTCACCGCGCCGAGGCTGGAGGCAAAGGAGAGGTGCAGCAGCGGCCAGGCCGCCGCGAGCAGCGCCACGGCGACCAGCAGCCGCAACTGCATCTGCAGGCGGTCGGTACCGAGCAGGCGGCTTGCCTTGCCTGCCCCCGCTTCGATGATATCGAGCACCTTTTCAAATGCCCGGCGGGCTCGCCACCGGCCGATCACGGGTGAACTCGTCGCGGCATTGAGGCGGTTGCGGAACATCAGATAGAACACCACTCCGCCGATCAGGGCGGTGACGCTCATCAGCATTGGGGCGCCGAAGCCGTGCCATATCGCCAGGCTGTATGCCGGTGTCCGTTCTCCAAGCACGGAAACCACGGCGGTTTTCAGAACGGGGCCGATGGTGCGCGCGGGCAGGATGCCGACCAGCAGGCAGATGAAGACCAGCACCCCGACCGGCAGCCGCATCCAGAGGGGCGGCTCGTGAGGGATGCGTGGCATGTCCGCGGGCGCCGGACCGAAAAAAGTTTGGTGGATGAAGCGCAGGGAATACAGAACGCCCAATGCGCTTGCCAGGGTGGCGACATAGGGTAACGCCCTGTCGAGAAGTGTGCCGCTGTGCGCTGCCAGGGCTTCCGCCAGAAACATTTCCTTGGAAAGGAAGCCGTTCAGAAGGGGCACGCCGGCCATCGCAGCGGCCGCGACCATTGCCAGTGCCGCGGTAATCGGCATGTAGCGCCGAAGGCCGCCAAGCCGGCGCAAGTCGCGCGTGCCCGTCTCATGGTCGATGA
>CALDFO010000574.1 GCA_937942205.1 uncultured Alphaproteobacteria bacterium | reverse complement strand
GTCACCGTCGGTCCCGGCAGCCATCCCGTCGAGATCGGCAACAGCCGCAAACTGTCCATCATCGCCGGGCCCTGCCAGCTGGAAAGCCGCGCCCATGCCTTCGACATGGCGGGCGCGCTGAAGGAAGCCTGTGAAAAGCTGGGTGTGGGACTGGTCTACAAGACCAGTTTCGACAAGGCCAACCGCTCCAGCGCCGCCACCGCGCGCGGCATCGGGCTGGAGAATGCGCTGCCCATCTTCAACGACATCCGCCGCCAGTTCGTTCTGCCGGTCCTGACCGATGTGCATGAGCGCGACCAGTGCGCCGCCGTGGCCCAGGCGGTGGATATTCTCCAGATTCCGGCCTTCCTGTCGCGCCAGACCGATCTTCTGGTGGCGGCCGCCCATACCGGCAAGGTGATCAACGTCAAGAAGGGGCAGTTCCTCGCCCCCTGGGACATGAAGAATGTGATCGCCAAGATCACCGGCGCGGGCAATCCCAATGTGCTGGTGACCGAGCGGGGCGTCTCCTTCGGCTACAACACGCTGGTGTCGGACATGCGGGCGCTGCCGATCATGGAGGGCTTCGGCGCGCCGGTGGTGTTCGACGCCACCCACAGCGTGCAGCAGCCGGGCGGGCAGGGCGACAAATCGGGCGGCGACCGCACGATGGTGCCTTACCTGGCCCGCGCCGCGGTGGCGGCGGGCGTGGCCTGCGTCTTCCTGGAAGTGCACCAGGATCCCGATCATGCCCCCAGCGACGGACCCAACATGGTGCGGCTCAAGGATTTTCCCGCGCTGCTGGAGCAGCTGGTGGAGATCGACGCCATCGTGAAGCGGTAAGACGCGGCGCGCGTCAGGCGCCCGCGACCAGCCAGGCATTGACGATGCCGATACCCGCCAGGATCGCCAGCAGCACGGTGGCCAGGGCGGTCAGCGCGAAACCGGGATAGCGCCCGCCGGGATTGTCCGCCCGATAGCCCAGGGCATAGGCGACGCGGCCCAGGCACCAGACCAGGCCGATCAACGGCGGCAGCCAGCCCTGGAAATACAGCGCCGCCAGCCATAGCGACGGCAGGAAGACCACGAATTGCTCCACCGTGTTGCCTTGCACGCGCAGGGCGCATTCCAGTTCAGGCGCGCCGCTGACCGCCGGCGGCGCGATGCCGACCCGGCGGCGGACGCGCGCCACGCGCAGGCCGGTCCAGAAGGCCAACAGGACGGCCAGAAGGGTGACGGCGGCGGTCAGGATGACGGCGGGCGCGGCCAGGATCATGTCGTTTTCCCCAATTCGATGACAGGCTTTCGATGCCAATTTTCGATGACAGGTTTTGATGCCTGCGCGGCTTGCCTTGCCCGGCAGGGCGCAGTCCCCTAGAACCCGCCTAGCTTAAGGGAGTTCCCCACATGACCGCCATCCTCGACATTATCGGCCGCGAAATCCTGGACTCCCGGGGCAACCCCACCGTCGAGGTGGATGTGCGGCTGGAAGACGGCAGCTTCGGCCGCGCCGCGGTGCCGTCGGGCGCTTCGACCGGCGCGCATGAGGCGGTGGAGCTGCGTGACGGCGGTGCGCGCTATGGCGGCAAGGGCGTGGAGCAGGCGGTCGCCGCCGTGAATGGCGACCTGTTCGATGCGCTGTGCGGCATGGAGGCCGAGGAGCAGATCCGCATCGACCGCACGATGATCGCGCTGGACGGCACCTCCAACAAGGCGCGGCTGGGCGCCAACGCCATTCTGGGCGTGTCGCTGGCGGTGGCCAAGGCGGCGGCGATGGCGGCCAATCTGCCGCTCTACCGCTATGTCGGCGGCCCCAAGGCCAATGTCCTGCCGGTGCCGATGATGAATGTGGTCAATGGCGGCGTCCATGCCGACAACCCCATCGACTTCCAGGAGTTCATGATCGCGCCGGTGGGCGCGTCCAGCTTCCGCGAGGGCCTGCGCATGGGGGCGGAAATCTTCCACGCCCTCAAGAAGTCGCTGCACGATGCGGGACTGAACACCAATGTCGGCGACGAAGGCGGCTTCGCCCCCAACCTGAAATCGCCGGACGAGGCGCTGGGCTATATCGCCAAGGCGGTCGAAAAGGCCGGCTACCGGCTGGGCGAGGACATCTTCTTCGCGCTGGACCCGGCCTCCACCGAATTCTTCAAGGACGGCAAGTATGTGCTGGAAGGCGAGGGGCGGACGCTGGCGCCGGACGAGATGGTGCGGGTCTATGCCGATCTCTGCCAACGCTATCCCATCTTCTCCATCGAGGACGGCATGGCCGAGGACGACTGGGCGGGCTGGAAGGCGCTGACCGACGCGGTGGGCAAGACCGTCAATCTGGTGGGCGACGATCTGTTCGTCACCAATGTGGCGCGCCTGAAGCAGGGCATCGACAAGGCCACCGCCAACGCCATTCTGATCAAGGTCAACCAGATCGGCTCGCTGACCGAGACGCTGGAAACGGTCGAGCTGGCGCACCGCAATGCCTACAAGGCGGTGATGAGCCACCGTTCCGGCGAGACCGAGGACAGCACCATCGCCGACCTGGCCGTGGCCACCAATTGCGGACAGATCAAGACCGGCAGCCTTGCCCGCTCCGACCGCCTGGCCAAGTACAACCAGCTGCTGCGCATCGAGGAGCAGCTGGGCGATGCCGCCGTCTATGCGGGGCGGAGTGTGCTCCGCGGCTGACCCCTTGCGGAGGGTCGTTTTGTTCCTATTATGTTCTCACCGATTCAGATGGGAGAGCAGGATGGAAATCGGCCTGGGCAGCATGGTGCGGAAAGTCAGCGACGTCGTGGTGATGTGCGTGACGGGTGAGGCGGGCGACGACCTGTTCTGCGTCTCGGAAGACGGCGCCGTGCGCGGCTGGTTCGCGCGGCAGGAACTGACGCGGGTGGTGCGCCGCGCGCCGGCATCGCCACTGCATTGCGCCGCTGCCTGACGGATCGAAGCCGTTAAGGCGGCGCGGTCTAAGTTCCGGGAATCTTTAACGCTTTTCCTGTTGACGCCGCGAATCGCTGTGTGATTCGGTGGGGTCATGCGAATCAGGCGTTCCGTCACCCGCTTTTTCACCGTCTTGCTGGTCCCGGCCATCACCGTGGCGGTGGTCAGTTATTTCGGCACCTATGCCATCTGGGGTGATCGCGGCATCCTCCGGCTGGAGGAAGCCCAGTCCCGCCTGGCCTTGCAGAAGCAGCAGTTGACCCAGCTTCAGGACCGCCGCGCCCGGCTGGCCCACCGCATCGGCCTGATGGAGCAGGCGGGCGCCGATCCCGACCTGGTCGAGGAATTGGCCCGCACCGAACTGATGACCGCCGCCCCCAACCAGGTTGCCGTGCCGCGCCGCTGATGCGTCCGGCAGAGGGTGCCGACACATCCGGCATCCCCCGTCGTGCGGGTGCTTTTGCGTCTTTCCGTGCGCGCGTACCGGGGGTGCGAGAAGCAAAATTGCGCGCGCTCGCGGGCAGACGGCATCAAGATTGCGATGACGATTTATCCAGCCAACACAAGCCACTGAACGGTGTTCGGCGGTTGCAGCGCAATAAAATAACAATGGTCTTGCCAAGGCGGACGGGTCTTGCAACAACGGTCGTGGCTTCTCGAAAACCAAGAAAAAGGCATTTGCCGCTTCATGCCCGACGCCCCCAAAAGCAACTCCGAATCCCAGAAGAAACTCTATGCAGACATGCTGCTGATCCG
>CALDFO010000573.1 GCA_937942205.1 uncultured Alphaproteobacteria bacterium | reverse complement strand
CCCGACGATCAGGCAACCCAGCGCCACCGCCAGCAGGATGCGGGCGCTGACGAACCGGGTCAGGATACCGCCCGCCAACCGCGCCACCGCGTTCAGCACCGCCTCCAGCGCCATCATGGAGCCGGCCATCACCGCCGTCACGCCCTGCTGGGTCAGATGCGCCACCGAGACGGAATTGGCGGTGATGCCGCAGAACAGGAAGGCGGTATAGGCGGCGGCGATGATCCAGAACTGCCGGGTCTGCATCGCGGCGCGCGGGTTCCAGTCCTGGACCGAAATATCCGGATCGCTTTCGGCGCGGGCGGCGACATCGGTCCGGGTGTCCACCAACAGCGCCGCCGCCAGCGCCACCAGCACCACCAGGATGCCCGACACCGTCCAGTAGCCGCGCCAATGGCCCGCCGTTTCCATCATCATCAGATACAGGAACGGCCCCGCCACACCACCCAGCCCGCCGATGGTGAAATACAGGCCGAAGGCGAAGGCCGGGCGGGCGAACAATCGCGCCAGCAGATAGGTGCCGGGCACGGTGGCCAGCAGGGTGAAGCCCAGTCCGGCCAGCGAGCAGCCCGCCAGATACAGCGGCAGGCCATCGGTGCGCGACAGACAGAGGAACGCCGCCGCCATCACCCCCGCCCCGGCCAGCAGCGTGACGCGCACACCCAGGCGCCGGATCAGGCTGGCGGGAATGATGCTGGTGATGCCGCAGAATACCCCCAGCAGCGCGAAACCCAGTCCCGCCTCGGTCCAGCTCCAGCCCAGTTCGGACACCATGGCGGGCAGCGCCAGGCCCAGGCTGGCAAAGGTGGCGGCGGTGATGACGAAGAACAGCGCGCTGACCAGGACGAGCGTCGTCCAGGCGCCTCCGCCATCGCCTGCGCCGGTGGTGCGCACCTTAGCGGCCGCTTTCCAGGGTGCGCTTCATCTCGGACGGAAAATCGCCCAGCACACGGGTCATGACGGCGCGGGCGCGCTCGGGGTCGCGGCTCATCAGCGCGTCGCACAAAGCGCGGTGTTCGGCCAGCGCGGCATGGCTTTCGGCGTCCGACGGCGCGCGCATGGCATAGAGCCAATAGCGCGCGGTCTGGTGATGCAGGGTCACCACCATCTTGGCCAGGGTGCGGTTGCCGCTGGCGGCGGCGACGGCGACATGAAAAGCCTCGTCCATCGCCGCCAGCGCCGCGGCGTCATTGTCGGCCACCGCCTGTTCACCCGCATCCAGGGTGGCGCGAATGGCGGCGATCTCCTGTATGCCGGCATGAACGGCGGCCAGGCCGGCACAGTGAACCTCGATCAGGCTGCGGGCTTCGAACGCCTCGCGCGCCGCGACGATATCCAGCGGCGCGACGGAGGTGCCGACACGGGCGCGCCGCACCACCAGCCCTTCCAGCGCCAGCCGGGTCAGCGCCTCGCGGATGCCGGCCAGGCCGCCGCCATAGCGCAGAGCCAATGCATCCTCGTCCAGATGCGCACCGGGGGCCAGTTCCCCGATGATGATGTCGAGCAGCAGATTCTGGTACAGGCGCGACTTGAGAAGCCGCGGCGACCATTCGTCCAGCTTCGCATCCAGCCGGGATGCTTCCTTCTCGCGGAGAACAGCCATTGGCCCACCTTCTGGCCGGACAATGGGCGGGGGGCCAGCAGTTTGCAAGCCCCGCCCCTTCTCCACCCCGCTTCCCTTCGTGCGCGACGCGCACAGAAGGAGAAGCGTGAAACCGGAGGGTTAACTAAACGAAGTTGATCTCGAACACATAACCCGCATTGGGGCTGCCGGTGCCCTCGAAACCCGGCGGGCCGACGCCGGCATCGCAGGAGATCAGCTTGCCGTCACGCATGTCCAGTCCATGGGCGTCGGCGGTGCCTTCCAGGAACTCCGCCGTCTCCAGCAGCTCGCCGGTGGTGGCGGAATACTTCATCAGGCCGCAGGTGGTGGTGTGGGTCAGCTTGCCGTCCTTCATCACATAGCGGTTGATGTCGGAGGTGCCGGTGATCATCCAGATCGCGCCGCCGGGATGGGAATCGTCCCAGGCGCTGCCGTGCCAGCGCTCGGTGGTGATGGGGATCATGAATTCCGGCGTCCAGGTCACCGGATCCACCCGCAAGATGCCTTTGATACGGTTGGCCACGATCCACAGCTTGCCGTCATGCCAGGTCAGGCCGTGGCAGCCCGCGCCATTGTTCGGCTGGCCCAGCGGAATCTGGCGATGGCTGACGGTGCGCCCGTCCATGTCCACTTCATAGATGCCCTGCGGGCCGCCATTGGCGCCCATCCAGATGTGACCATTGCCGAACGCCAGGCCGGAGGTGTTGGTGGACTCGGTCATCACGGTCTTCAGCTTTTTGCCGTTCCAGTCATAGAGCCAGGCCGCTTCCTTCACCCGCTGGCCGCTCTGGCCATAGCCTTGCGCCTTCTGCTCGGCCACCCACACGCCTTCGGGCACCACGGCGACGCCGTTGGGATAGCCTTCCTGGACCTTGAACAGGTTGCGCGTTGTCACCTTGCGATGGGGCACGGCGCGCTTGGGCGGCGGCGGCACCGCGCCCAGGTCCTTGCCCTTGGGGGCGGTTTGCGCCAGCGCGCCACCGGCACCCAGACCCTGGCCCAAGCTCATCCCCGCGCCCATTCCCAGCGCCGCCAGAAAATCGCGCTTGCGAAACTCCATATCCGTCTCCCATTCCCGTTTCATGAAAGCAAAACGCCCGCCGGCTTCCGGCCGGCGGGCGTGTTTGATGGCGTCACAGACCCCGCATCAGTTCGGCAGCGCGAAGGCCACGAGCTGATCCGACAGGCGCGGCGTCAGGATGCCGTTGCCGCCCGCGGCGAACACCACATACTGCTTGCCCTTGTACATATAGGTCACCGGCTGGGCCACGGCAGGCGCATGGACGATGTGCTTCCACAGGACATCGCCGGTCTTCAGGTCGATAGCGCGCACGCGGCTGTCCATCGAGGCGCCGATGAAGACCAGGCCCGACTTGGTGATCACCGGCGCGCCGATGGTCACCGACCCCCAGCTTTCCGGCATGTAGAAGCCCCACTTCTGGACCTGGCCGAAGGGCTTTTTCCAGTTGAGCTTGCCGGTGTCGAGGTCATAGCTGGACAGGGTGCCGTAAGGCGGCTCCCAGCAGGGCATCCCCCACATGTTGAGGAAGTTCTCCAGCTTGAAGGCATAGGGCGAACCTTCCTGGGACGAGATGCCAGATCGGAAGAGCAC
>CALDFO010000572.1 GCA_937942205.1 uncultured Alphaproteobacteria bacterium | reverse complement strand
CGCCGCCACCAGGCGCGGCACCACCAGATACTTGATGGGATTGGTCGCCAGCGTGGTCAGGGCGTCGATCTGCTCGGTCACCTTCATGGTGCCGATCTCGGCGGCGATGGCCGCCGCCACACGGCCCGCCACCATCAGGCCGGCGATCACCGGCCCCAGTTCGCGGGTGATGCCCAGGACCACGATCTGCGGCACGATGGCTTCGGCGCCATAGCGGTTGCCGCCCAGATAGATCTGCAGCGCCAGCGCGCCGCCGGTGAAGAAGGCGGTCAGGCCCACCACCGGCAGGGAATAATAGCCGATCCGCATGATCTGCTGGCCGATCAGCCGCCAATAAATCGGCGGGGCGACGATGGCGGCCAGCGCCTGCGCCGTGAAGGACGACAGGCGGCCGATATGGGCCAGCACCGTCATCACGGCGCGGCCGATGGTGGCAAGAAAATTCATAAGGCCCCTTCGGTATAATGACGCGGCATCCGGCGCAGCCGGGTGAGAATCTCGTACGGGTTGGTGGCGGCGGCGGTGGCGGCCTCCTCCAGCGTGATGGTGTCGCCCAGCAGTTCGGCCGCATCGCCCGGCGCGGGCGGATGGGCCATGTCGGTGACGTCCAGGGTGATCATGTCCATCGAGACGCGGCCCGCGAACGGCGCGCGCACGCCGCCGAACGCCGCCTGGCCCCGCCCGGAGGCGGCGCGCGGAATGCCGTCGGCATAGCCGAGCGCAAGCGTCGCGATCATGGAGGGCCTTCTGGCGCGGAACGTGGCTGCGTAGCCAACGGTGTCCCCGGAGTCAATTCGGCGGACCTGCAGCACCCTGGCCGTCACCACCGCCGCGGTCTGCATCAGGTTGGGCCGGCCCGCCTGCGGATTGGCGCCATACAGCGCCACGCCGGGCCGCACCATGTCGAAGTGATAGTCCATGCCCAGCATGGTGCCGCTGGACGCCGCCAGACTGGCGGGCGCGGGCGGCAGCATCGCCAGCGCGGTGCGGAAACGGTCGAGCTGGCGGGCGTTCATCGCCTTGTCCGCGCCTTCGTCATCAGCGCAAGCCAGATGACTCATCACCAGCACCGGATTCAATCCCGACAGGCGCGCCCGTGCCTCGGCCGCCAGCACCGCCAGTTCCTCGCCCGGCAGGCCCAGCCGGTTCATGCCGGTATCGACCTGCAACACCGCGTCCAGCACCGTGCGCGACGCGGCGGCGGCGGCGCGCCAGGCGGCGATGTCCGACAGGCTGTTCAGCACCGGCGTCAGCCGGTGGGTGAGCAGCGCCGGAATGGCGTCGGGCTGTGCTCCGTCCAGTACGAAGATGCGCGCCTGCGGCACCACGGCGCGCAGCGCCACGCCCTCGGCCAGGCGCGCCACGAAGAAGCTGTCGCAGCCGGCGGCGGCCAGCGCGGGGACGATGCGCGCCGCGCCCAGGCCATAGGCGTCGCCCTTCACCACCGCCGCCACCCGGGCGGGCCCGGCGGTGCGCTGATAGGTGCGATAGTTGGCGGCGATGGCCGGCAGGCGCACGGTCAGGCGCGCGGCTTCGAAATCCGTCTCGGTGTCGGTGCTGGTGGCATTGTCCGGCATGGCGCCAGGATGCGGGCGGCGGGCGGCGGCGTCCATCGCTTAATTGCCTTCCATGGCGCGCATCCCCGGCGTGACATGCAGGCAAGGCACATTCTGCAGGATGGGGCAGTTGCCGGTGCCGGGGGTATA
Organism: uncultured Alphaproteobacteria bacterium; assembly: GCA_937942205.1. Lineage (GTDB taxonomy): Bacteria > Pseudomonadota > Alphaproteobacteria > Micropepsales > Micropepsaceae > Rhizomicrobium. The sequence continues at coordinate 2,489 of CALDFO010000572.1, read as the reverse complement.
GCCCATCTGCACATCGCGCTGGACGCGGTCGGCGCCGCTGTTCATGGCGAAGCCGGTATCGGGCGGCGGCTCGCGCAGACGCGGCAGCTGCGATCCGGGCACCATCACCAGATTGCCGTTGGGCAGTTTGCCCGCCACCCAGGGATGCCAGTTGTAGCATTGGGCGCGCTCGGCCTGGGTCAGATGCTCCCAGCTGCCCGCGCCGCAGGACAGCACCCGCCCCACCGCGCCCAGCACGTCCACCCCGCCCAGGCCGCGCCCCTGCGGCGGCGCGGCGAGTGGCGGCACGATGGGCGGCGGCACGGTGATGGGGGCCGAATACATCCGCCGCGCCGCATCCTTGTCGGTGTCGGGATTGATGATGTCGGTGGGGCGGCTGCTCTGGCCGGCGGGGGCCAGCATCAGGATGGTCTCGACAATGTCGCGCTGGCGGTCTTCGGGCAGGCGGAAGGCGATGACAAAACTGAAGAACAGGGCGACATGCAGCAGGCCCACCAGAACCCAGGACAGGCCGCGCTTGGCCCTGGCGCGGCGCAATTCCTCCGGTCCCGGCGGGGTGAGGCCGGGGATCAGGAAGGGGCGAATAAGGCCGCTCTCGGTGCTCAATCCCAAAGTCCGTCCGAACGCTTCCCCGCCGCCCCCACCATATAGAAGGCCGCAGGCGCACAAAACAGGGCCGCAACGCGGTTTGATGGCGGTAAACGCCTGAAAATGCTAACAGACGCGCCATGAAACGCTATCTGGTCAACCTGGCCCGCCGTCCCGACCGGCTTCAGGCCATGCAGGCCCGGGCCGCTGCCCTGGGACTGACGCTGGAACGGGTGGAGGCGCTGGACGCCGCCGCCGCCGAACCGGCGGCGATGGACGGCTGGTTCGCGCCGTCCGGCCCGCTGGGCGAGATTCCGCGCGGCGACAAGGCGTGTCTTCTGTCCCACCGCCGCGCCTGGGAGATGTTTCTGCAAAGCGGCGCCAGCCATGCCGTGTTCCTGGAAGACGATGTGGTGCTGTCGCCGGCGGCGGGCGCGCTGCTGCGCGACGCCGGCTGGATTCCGGCGGGCGTGCCGGTGGTCAAGCTGGAGCATTACGGCCCGCCCGGCCAGCGGGTGCTGCTGAAGGATTTTCGCGCCCTGGAGCCGAATGTCGCGCCGGATTTCGAGATCGCCCGGATGCTGTCGCGCCATACCGGGGCGGGCGCCTATATCCTGTCGCGCACGGCGGCGCGGCTGCTGGTGGCGCAGACGCGCTTCACCCTGCCGGTGGATCATCTGTTGTTCAATCCCAACAACTCGCCGCTGTTCGCGCACCTGCCGCCCTGGCAGCTTCTGCCCGCCATCGCGCGGCAGGAGCAGTTTCTGGAAGCACGGCCGGAAAAATCCGACATCGCGCGCTCGCGCGAAGGATTGCGCGCTTTCGGGCTGACCTATGTGCGGCGCGAACTGGTGCGCTTCGGCTATGACCTCAGGCTGCTGCCGCGCCAGACATGGGCGCTGGCCAAGGGCGCGAAGTTCGTGGCGATGAAGACGGAAGGCTGACTGTCATTCCCGGCCGAGCACCGCAAAGCGGTGTGAGGGGAAGGGAAACCAGGCGTCAGCAACTTCGCTGCTCGCCGGGGATGACAGTCTCATCCGTGCGACGGCAGATTGCCGTCGTCCACCAGGTCGCTGAAGCGGGTGAACTGGCCCTCGAACACCATCTGGATGGCGCGGGTGGCGCCGTGACGGTGCTTTTCCACCAGCACCTCAGCGCGGTTGGTGGCGCGGTCCAGCTTTTCCATCCATTTGGCGTGTTCGGGCGTGCCCGCATCGGGCTCGCGCGACTTGAGGTAATATTCCTCGCGGTACACGAACATCACCACGTCGGCGTCCTGTTCGATCGAGCCGGATTCGCGCAGGTCCGACAATACCGGGCGCTTGTCGTCGCGGGCATCGACGCCGCGCGACAGCTGCGACAGGGCCAGCACCGGCACGTTCAGTTCCTTGGCCAGGGTCTTGAGGCCCTTGGTCACTTCGGTGATTTCCTGCACCCGGTTGTCGTGGCGGCGCGACGGCTCCACCAGTTGCAGATAATCGATGATGATCAGGCCGATATTCTTCTCGCGCTTCATGCGCCGGGCGCGGGCCGCGATCTGGGCGATGGAGATGCCGCCGGTATCGTCGATATAGAGCGGCAGGCTGGACAGTTCCTGCATGGTCAGCACGAACTTTTCCCATTCGGTCTCGGAAAAGCGGCCGTTGCGGATCTTCCAGACTTCCAGCTCGGTCTGCTCCGACAGGATACGGCCGGACAATTGCTGCGCCGCCATTTCCAGGCTGAAGAACAGCACCGGCGAGCCGCTGGGATATTCGGCATTGGCTTCCAGGTCGCGCATATATTGCTTGGCGGCGTGGAAGGCCATGTTGGTGCCCAGCGCCGTCTTGCCCATGCCGGGCCGCCCCGCCAGGATCAGAAGGTCGGACGGCTGCAGGCCGCCCAGCAGATTGTCGATGTCG
>CALDFO010000571.1 GCA_937942205.1 uncultured Alphaproteobacteria bacterium | reverse complement strand
AGCGCACACCCGCCGTCAGGCGCGTATCGGGCCGCAGGCTGTAGGTCGCCTGGGCATAGGCGGCGTAGGAGCGGTTCTCCTCGCCGTTGGCGGTGGAGTCGGTGATGGTGAGCTGGCGGCCGCCCACCGCCGACGGGCCGACGCCCGCCGCGTTGTTGGGCAGGAAGAGATAGAGCAGGCTGCCGTCATTGGGGCTGCGCTCGTTGAAGAAGAACAGGCCCGCCGTCCATTTCAGGCGCTCGTCCATGGCGGCGCCGTTGACCGTCAGCTCCGACTGCCAGGATTCATATTTGGGGAAATCGTAATAGTAGGTGTTGGTTTCATAGCCCTGACCGCGGCTGGCGGCGTTGCCGGAATTCTCCCAGGTGCGATAGGCGGTCATGAAGCGGACGTCGAAGCCGTCAAAGCTCTTGTTCGCCGTCGCCGAATAGGTCTGGTAGAAGCCGCGGCTCAGATTGCTCACCGCCTGCTCGGCGCTCCAGAAGCTGGCGTTCATCTGGCGCTGGGTGGACGCCAGCAGCGAATTGTAGGCGGCGGGCGACGGGTTGGGATTGCTGACCCCGCCCGCATTGGCGGTCAGGTAATAAGGCGCGACCGTATTGCCGCGCAGGTCCACAAAGCCCACGCAGGTGCCCGGAATGTTGCAGATCGAGGTGCGGCCCTGCGACGGGGCGGTGCCCACAAAGGCGCCCAGGCTGTGATAGGTCGAGCCGGTATTGTGCTCCGAGGCGATATCGGCGCGCAGCACCAGGTCGAAACTGTCGTCCGGCTGCCATTTCAGCGAAACCACGCCCGCCTTCTTGGTATAGCCCATGCCGGGCTGGGTGTTCCGCTCGCCCGTCACCGGATCGTAGTAAAGGTTGGCGATATAGCCCTTCTGGTTTTCGGCATTGAGGGCGACGCGCGCTGACACGGTGTCCGACAGGGGCAGATCCACCGCCCCTTGCAGCCCGGCGCGGCCATAGTCGCCCACCGTGGCGCGGACATAGCCGCCGAATTCCTTGCCCGGATCGCGGCTGGTATAGAGCACCGCGCCGCCGGTGGTGTTGCGGCCCACCAGCGTGCCTTGCGGCCCCTTGAGCACCTGCACCTGCTCCAGGTCGAACAGCGACCCGGTCAGGCCGATGGCGCGGGCGTAATAAACGCCGTCCTTGTACACCGCCGAGGCGGTGTCGAAGCCCAGGCCGGGATTGCCGCCACCCGACGGCGCGTCGAAATTGCGCTGGCCGCGAATGGTGATGTTCAGCGTGTCCTGCCGGAAGGTGGTGGGGGCGATATAGACCGAGGGGCTGACATATTTCAGGTCCTCGATGGTGCGGACGTTCAGCCGCTCCAGATCGTCCTGGCTGAAGGTGTCGATGGCGATGGGGACTTCCTGCTTGATCTCCTCGCGCTTGCGGGCGGTGACGATGATGGTCTCCAGGCTGCCGGCCTGGGCCGAAGGGTTGGCAAGACCCCCGTTCTGCGACGGCTGGGCGGGAGCCGGGCTGGTGAGGGCAGTGGCGGCCAAAAGGGCCAGGACAAGACGCTTGGACATGGCATTTCCCCAAAACAACCGGTGAACGCACCGGGCGCCGCTTAGGCGGCAGCCGGGCCGGAAACACCCCATGCTCTATCGGATGGCTCATGACGCCGGAAGGCAAAATCCCGGTCTTGCGCCGAAACGGGAAATATTCCTTATGTCGTTCAGGCCCTTGGACAAAGTCCGGGGCACACACAGCGGAGAGCGGACATGACCAGGATCGCGATGATTACCGGGGCGGGCAGCGGCGTGGGCCGGGCGGTGGCGCAGGGGCTGGACGCGGCGGGCTTTGCTACCGTGCTGGGGGGCCGCAAGCGCGAGGCGCTGGAGGAGACCGCCGCCGGGCTGACCAACCAGACACTGGTCGCCCCCGCCGATGTGGGCGACCCCCTGGCGGTGAAGGCGGTGTTCGCCCAGACCGCCCAGACCTTCGGCCGCCTGGACGTCCTGTTCAACAATGCCGGCATGGGCACCCCCGCCATCCCGATCGAGGAGCTGAGCTTCGAGCAGTGGCAGGCGATTGTCGCCGTCAACCTGACCGGGGCCTTCCTCTGCACCCAGGAGGCGGTGCGGATGATGAAGGCCCAGACCCCCCAGGGCGGCCGCATCATCAACAACGGCTCGATCAGCGCCGACCGGCCCCGGCCCCATTCGGCCCCCTATACCGCCACCAAGCACGCCATCACCGGCCTGACCAAATCCACCATCCTGGACGGGCGGCCCTTCGACATCACCGCCGGACAGATCGACATCGGAAACGCCGCCACCGAGATGACCCAGCGCATGACCCAGGGCGTGCTGCAGCCGGACGGCAAGCTGGCGGTGGAGCCGCGCATGGACGTGCGCCATGTGGCCGACGCCGTGGCATACATGGCCAGCCTGCCGCTGGACGCCAATGTGCCCTTCCTGACGGTGATGGCGACCAAGATGCCGCTTTATGGCCGCGGCTGACACGGATTTGATAAAAATTTAGGCAGTCCGCCGAAGCTGTCCGCCGTTGCCGCGCGTTCCCGCCGGGCAACGGCGAAAGACTCACCCGACATGCGCGGCGGCCGTCTCGGCCAGACCATCCGCCCCCTCGGTTTCGGGGTAGCGGTCCTGCAGACCCCGCCTATGATGGCCAAGAAGGAGACAGGCGACGCCATCCCGGCGCCGGGTCAAAGCGAGACAAAGGACACCCCGCCACGCCCGGCGGCGCCAAGGCATCCCACCGCACAATGGACCCGGGCCATCCACCGGCGGCGGCGGGTCCGCCCCTTGTGCAAGGCGGCACCAATCCCGATATGATACGTTCATTCCAAATCAGCCGGGTAACGGCATCTTATTTCAAATCGAATACTTGGTGGGGCATGAAGACCTTCACTCCAGCGACCGTCGCGCTTGCCGCCGCCCTGGCTCTCGGCGCGTGCAGCAGCCCCAGCGCCGATTCCCTTGCCCAGAACGACCCCTGGGAAAGGACCAATCGTGACATCTTCGATTTCGACATGGCGGTGGACCATGCCGTGGCCCGCCCCATCGCCAAGGGCTATCGCACCGTGGTGCCGCAATTCGCCCGCGACAGCGTCCACAATGCCCTGAACAACCTGAATTCGCCGGCCATCCTGGCCAACGATGTGTTGCAGGGCGACGGCGACAAGGCGGGCGACACCTTCGGCCGCATGGTGATCAATTCCACCATTGGCCTGGGCGGCCTGATCGATGTCGCCGGCAAGATGGGGATTCCCCGGCACGAGAATGATTTCGGCGTCACCCTGGGCAAGAGCGGCGCCCATGAGGGCTCCTATCTGGTGCTGCCCTTTATCGGCCCGCGCCCGCCCCGCGACCTGGTCGGCGGGGTGGTGGACGTCGCCTTCGATCCGTTGACCTATGCCCAGTTCCACGGCGACGATACCTGGATGGCGATCCGCTTCGGCGTCGGCGTGCTGGACATCCGCACCGCCAACCTGGACGCGGTGGAGACGATCGAGCGGTCGTCCATCGATTTCTATGCCACGACCCGCAACCTGTACCGCCAGTCGCGCAACGCCCTGATCAATGCGGGCACCGACCGGGCCGACGACCTGCCCAACCTTTAGATATTGCGGACCAGATGGGCGCGCCTGCCATCCGGCGGGCGCCTACTCCGCCGGAATCTGTGACGGCCCGCCGGTATGGTCCTCCGGCCGGTCGCCCATCAGGCCGTGATACCAGCGGTTCCAGAGTGAGGCGCGGGCCGCAAGCGGTAGCTTGCGGCTGATTTGATCCAGTGGATCAAATCAAGCGACGAACGCGCCGAGCCAAAGCGAGGCGCAACGGAAGCGCGCTATTCAGCAGGTGTGGGCTTTGGCGCAACCGGCCCATGATCTTCCGGCCGGTCGCCCATCAGGCCGTGATACCAGCGGTTCCAGAAGCCACTCGTCCACACCCCGAACCGGTCCATGTAGAGATAGACCACCGGCGTCGTGTAGAGCGTCAGGATCTGGCTGAGCATCAGCCCGCCCACGATGGAGATGCCCAGCGGCTGGCGCAGTTCGGACCCCGCGCCCAGGCCCACCGCCAGCGGCAGCGCCCCCAGGATGGCACCGATGGGGGTCATCATGATGGGCCGGAAGCGCAGCAGACAGGCTTTGTGGATCGCCTCACGCGGCGACAACCGCTCGCGCCGCTGCAGCTCGATGGCGAAGTCGAGCATG
>CALDFO010000570.1 GCA_937942205.1 uncultured Alphaproteobacteria bacterium | reverse complement strand
GCCGCGGCGCGGGCGCGGTAGAGGTCCTTGTGCATCGTGTCCAGCGTGGGCTGGTCGCCGGTATAGGAATGGATCGTGGTCATCATGCCGCGTTCGATACCGACGGCGTCGTGCAGCACCTTGGCGACCGGCACCAGGCAGTTGGTGGTGCAGGACGCATTGGAGACGATCAGGTGCTCCTTGGTCAGCTTGTCATGGTTGACGCCATACACCACGGTCAGATCGGAATTTTCGCCCGGGGCGCTGACCAGCACGCGCTGGGCGCCGGCTTCCAGATGCAAAGCGGCCTTTTCGCGCGCCGTGAAGATGCCGGTGCATTCCAGGGCGATATCCACGCCCAGATCCTTGTGCGGCAGTTCGGCGGGATTGCGGATGGCGGTGACTTTGATCTTGTGACCGGCGGCGATCATGGTGTCGCCGTCCACGCTCACCTGGGCCGGGAAGCGGCCATGCACGCTGTCATAGCGCAGCAGATGGGCGTTGGTTTCCACCGGGCCCAGATCGTTGACGGCCACGACCTCGATGTCGCGGCGGCCCGATTCCACGATGGCCCGCAGCACCAGGCGGCCGATACGGCCGAAGCCATTGATTGCAACACGCAAAGCCATCGCGAAATCTCCTGAGTTACTTCAAATGGTTATTTCAGCAGTTTCCGGGCCGCCGCGGCGGCGGCCTCGGCGGTGATGCCGAATTTCTTGTAGACGTCCTTATAGGGGCCCGAGGCGCCGAAGGACGACATGCCGATGAAGGCGCCGCCGTCTCCCAGCAGCTCGCTGCCGATATAGCGATCCCAGCCTTCGCGCGCCCCCGCCTCGATGGCGACCTTGACGGTGCCCGGGCCCAGTGTCTTGCGGCGATAGTCTTCCGGCTGCTCCTCGAACAGGGTCCAGCTGGGCATGGAGACGACGCGCGAGGCAATGCCATCGGCGGCCAGCAGCTTGCGCGCTTCCACCGCCAGCGATACTTCGGTGCCGGTGGCCAGGAAGGTCACCCTGGCGCCGGCATCGCCTTCCAGTTCATAGGCGCCGCGCGCCGACAGGTTTTCCGGCGTGTGGGTGGTGCGCAGCGTCGGGACATCCTGGCGCGAGAAGGCCAGCAGGCTGGGGCGGCGGCTGTCTTCCAGCGCGATCTGCCAGCATTCGGCCGTCTCCACGCCGTCGGCGGGGCGGAACACCTTGAGATTGGGAATGGCGCGCAGGGCGGCCAGATGCTCGATCGGCTGATGGGTGGGGCCGTCCTCGCCCACGCCGATGGAGTCGTGGGTCATCACGAACACCACCCGCAGCCCCATCAGGGCGGCCAGGCGGATCGCGGGGCGGCAGTAGTCGCTGAACACCATGAAGGTGCCGCCATAGGGAATGATGCCGCCATGCAGGGCCATGCCGTTCATCGCCGCGGCCATGCCATGCTCGCGGATGCCGTAGCGCACATAGCGTCCGGCGAAATCGCCCGCCGCGACGTCCTTGAGATCCTTGGTGCGGGTGTTGTTCGAGGGCGTCAGGTCGGCGCTGCCGCCGACGGTGTTGCCGAACTGGGCGTTGATGACCTCCAGCGCCTTCTCGCTCATCTTGCGGGTGCCGGCGTTGGGTTTTTCGGCCGCCAGCTTTTCCTTCAGCGCCGTCATGGCGGCGGCGAACCCGGCCGGAATGACATCGTTGACGGTGTCGTCAAATTCCCGCGCCTGGGGGCTGGCGGTCTTGCGCTGTTCCCAGGCGGCATATGCGCCCGCCCCCGCCGCGCCGATGGTGCGCCACTGGTTCAGAAGGTCGTCGGGCACCACGAAGGGCTCATAATCCCAGTCCAGCGCCTTGCGCGCGCCCGCGATCTCCTCGGCTCCCGGCGCGTCGCTGTGCGCCTTCTGGGTACCGGCGCGGGTGGGGAGACCGAAGCCGATGATGGTGCGGCAGGCGATCATCACCGGCGCGTCGGCGGATTGCGCCTTTTCCAGGGCGCGGGCGACGTCGGCGGCGTCATGGCCGTCGCAGGAGTCCACGATCCAGCCCGACGCCTTGAAGCGTTCCGCCTGATCGGTGGAGTCCGACAGGCGGATATCGCCGTCGATGGTGATGTTGTTGTGGTCCCACAACACGATCAGATTCTTGAGCTTCAGGTGGCCGGCCAGGCCGATGGCTTCCTGGCTGATGCCTTCCATCAGGTCGCCGTCGCTGGCGATGACATAGGTCTTGTGGTTGACCAGGCCGTCGCCGAAGCGGGCGTTGAGGATGCGCTCGGCCAGCGCGAAACCCACCGCATTGGCGATACCCTGGCCCAGCGGGCCGGTGGTGGTCTCGATGCCCGGCAGGTCGCCATGCTCGGGATGGCCGGCGGTGGGGCTGCCGATCTTGCGGAACTTCTTGAGATCCTCGATGGAAATCTCGGGATAGCCGGTCAGCCAGAGCAGGGAATAGAGCAGCATCGAGCCGTGCCCGGCCGACAGGATGAAGCGGTCGCGGTCGGCCCAGCCGGGGTTGCGCGCGTCGAATTTCAGAAAGCGGGAAAACAGCACCGTGGCGACATCGGCCATGCCCAGCGGCAGGCCCGGATGGCCCGATTTGGCGGCCTCCACCGCGTCCATGGACAGGAAACGGATGGCGTTGGCGAGGCGGCGGGTCTGAGCCTGATCGGGGGCGGTCATGGATGTCTTTCCCGGAAAGTTGGAGGTGGCCTTAGCGGGGGGGTGTCGCCCCCGTCAAGGGCGCTGGACCAGGGAGGAACGCGTACCGCTTGGCCTCTGTTCAACCCCATGGCGCGGTTCTGAAAGACGGCGGCCGCCGATATCGGGAAAAAGACGCCGGCGGGCCCTGAAATAGCAGGGGATTCAATAATTTAATCATGTCCGGGAGTCTGCAACCAGCAAGCCGTCCGGTATCATGGGCCGGGCGGATTGCGGAATCGGG
>CALDFO010000569.1 GCA_937942205.1 uncultured Alphaproteobacteria bacterium | reverse complement strand
ATGGCGTGCGCGAAGTCCGAGATGCGGCGCTGCTGCGCGTCGGGCATACGGACATAGCTTTTGAGCATGTCGAAACCCAGGATGCGGGACCGCTCCAGCTCCATCGCCAGATGGGCGTCGGACGAGATCGCCACGCCCATCTTGTAATAGACCCGCTGCCATTCCATCAGATGGCCGGTATTGAAGATGCGCGGCGAGACGCGGATGCCCGCGTCGGTCGCCTCGCGGTCTTCCACCGCTTCATAGGGAAGCCCGCCGGGGCTGCGTATGGTGGTGATGCCATAGGCGAGAAAGCCGCGGCCCTGCTGTTCGCCCGAGTCGCTCTGGCGGTGGGTGTGGAAGTCGATCAGGCCGGGCATGGCGGTCAGGTTCGGCAGTTCCAGCGCCGCGCGCCCGGGCAGGTGCTTTTCCACGGCGCGAATGCGGTTGCCTTCGATGACGATATCCATGTCGGGCAGGGCGGTGCGCGAGACCCCGTCCACCAGCTTGCCCACATGCACGACCAGGCGCGTCTTGGGGACATGCACCGTGTAGGTCAGGTTCAGCGGCACGGTGGCGGCATCGCCGGTTTGCGTGTCCAGCAGCCGCAATTTGTCGTCGGACTGATACAGGATATGGCGGCTGTCGCCGGACCAGCTGGGGGCATAGGCGATTTCACGCGTCAGGCGGCGCGGCGGCCCCAGCGGCTCGCCCGCTGCGGAGACGGGGAAAACGGTGAGGAGCCCCTCATAGATCGCCGCCATGCGGCCGCCGTCCGGCGACCAGACCGGGCCGTTCCAGCCCCGGCTGTCGATGGACAGGTTCGGCACCGGCGCGAACCATTTGTCGTCGCTGGCCTCGGGACTGCCGGTCGCGGACATGGTGAGGATCAGGTTGGTGCCTTCGCGGTATTTGGCCGAATAGGGCGCCACCATCGCCACCGCGATGCGCTTGCCGTCCGGCGACCAGCTTGGCGCGCCCGGCGCGAACAGGGAGGCGTGGACCGGCCGCACTTCCCCGCTCGCCACATCGACCACCGCCACGCTGGCCCGCCGCCACATCCCGTCCACATCCAGGAAGGCGATGCGCTTGCCGTCGGGCGAAAAGACCGGGGAAATCGGCTGGGTGGCGAGGCGGGTCAGCTGACGTTCCTGGCCCGTCTTCATGTCGCGCAGCCACAGTTGCAGCAGCCCGCCGCCCGTGCCGCTTCCCTTATCGGACGCATAGACCAGCTGGCTGCCATCCGGCGACCAGGCCGGATCGGTGTCATAGGCGGCGTCCCGCGTCAGGTTGCGCGGCGCGCCGCCCACGGCCATCACATGGATGTCGCCCAGCGCGGCGAAGGCGATGGACTTGCCGTCCGGCGACAGAACGGGGCGGACGATGCCCAGCGCCTTGCGCGGCGTCTGATCGTCGAAATCGCGTTTGCGGCGCACATAAGTGCCGTCCACCGGCGTCACCGCAAGCGTGGCGGTGAAGGGAACCGTCCGCACCGCTCCGTTCAGGCCGCGCTTTCGGATCTTGCCGTCGGCGGTATAGAAGAATTCCGTTCTGGACAGGAAGCTGGGGCGGAACGGAAAGACATGCTCGTCGCCCGTTATCTGTTTTCCGTCATGCTCCAGCCAGCCCCGTGCGCCGTCCACCACATGCGCCAGGATGGCGCCGTCGGGCGTCCAGCTCGCGGCGTCGATGCGGTTCGCGGCGGTGAGCAGGCGGTGCTCTGTCCCGCCCGCCGCGTCCACGCGCCAGACGCCCTGGCCGCCCTCGCGGCTGGAGGTATAGGCGATCTGGCGGTCGTCGGGCGACCAGCTGGGCATCACGTCATCGGCGGGATCGTGCGTCAGCTGGCGGATTTCGCCGCTGCGGATAT
>CALDFO010000568.1 GCA_937942205.1 uncultured Alphaproteobacteria bacterium | reverse complement strand
GTAGTGACTGGAGTTCAGACGTGTGCTCTTCCGATCTCCGTCGCCGTGCTGGAATCCCAGGAAGAGGTGGCCTCCAACGACGCGCGGGTCCAGATCGGCGCCCTGATCAAGATCGTCACGCCCCACTCCGCGGTGATGGGCGTGATCAGCGCCATCACCGCGCCGATGCCGGCGGTGGAGGGCGAGCCGCAGCCCACCGGCCTGATCGAGATCAACCTGGCGGGCGAGGTGGCGCCCGATCACAGCCGCCGCCTGACCTTCCGCCGCGGCGTCTCCAGCCTGCCCACCCTGGGCGATGCGGTGCTGCTGGCCGACAAGCACGACCTGACCCGCGTCTATGCCCCGCCCCAGGCCGCCAGCATCAAGATCGGCAGCCTGTTCCAGGACGAAACCGTGCCCGCCCGGCTTCTGGTGGACGATCTGCTGGCCAAGCATTTCCTGGTGGTGGGCTCCACCGGCTCGGGCAAGTCCTCGGCGCTGACCTGCATCCTGCAGCGGCTGCTGTCGGAACATGCCCACGCCCATGTGCTGATCCTGGACATCCACAACGAATACGCCGCCGCCTTTGGCGGCCTGGTCGAGCCCATCAACCTGGACAATTTCAGCCTGCCGTTCTGGATGCTGGACTTTCCCGAAATGATCGCCGCGCTGGTCAGCCGCGACGCCCACCACGATGCCGAGGTGGAAATCCTGTCGGACGCGGTGGTGCACGCCAAGCGGCGCTACAGCGAATCCGCCACCAGCCGCGCCGGAGCGCTGCGGCGCTCGGAAAGCAGCAACATGGTGATCACGGTGGACACGCCCACCCCCTTCCGCATGTCGGATGTGATCGCCTGGCTGGACGAGCAGCTGGGCCGCCTGGAACGCAGCCAGTTCATGCTGCCCTATCGCCGCCTCAAGGCGCGGATCGAAAGCCTGGTCACCGACCAGCGCTACAACTTCATGTTCGGTAGCCTGTCGGTGCAGGACACCATGACGGACGTGCTGGCCCGGCTGTTCCGCGTGCCGGGCGAGGGCCGCCCCATCTCGGTGATCGACCTTTCCACCGTGCCGCCGGAAATCCTGGATGTGGTGATCTCGGTGATCTCGCGCCTGGCCTTCGACCTGGCGGTCTGGAGCAAGGGCGGCCTGCCCATGCTGCTGGTCTGCGAGGAAGCGCACCGCTACGCCCCGCTGGGCGACGTCAAGTTCGCGCCCACCCGCCAGGCGCTGTCGCGCATCGCCAAGGAGGGGCGCAAGTACGGCCTGTCGTTGGCGCTGGTGACGCAGCGGCCCAGCGAGCTGGACGGCACCATCATGTCCCAGTGCGGCACCGCCATCGCCCTGCGCCTGTCGAGCGAGCGCGACCAGGAGGTCATTCGCGGCTCCACCTATGAAGGCATGGTGGATCTGGTGGATTTCCTGCCGCTGCTGGGCGACCGCGAGGCGATCGTGCTGGGGCAGGGCGTCTCCATGCCCATGCGGGTGCGGTTCGACGATCTGGGCCGGCGCGGGGTGCCGCGCAGCCTGCATACCGGCTTCTCCAAGGCCTGGAAGGCGCCCAACATGGACCGCCAGGGTCTGGAAGAGATTGTCGGGCGCTGGCGCCGGGCGGGCCGGGAAAAATCCTGACGGACGATAGCTGACGGACGGTAACTGACGGGCGATAACTGACGGACGATAACTGGCGAACGATGGCTAGGGAGATGTACCGGTCTTCAAGGGGGCTTTTGCCCCTGAGCATCGCGGAAAGCCTTTTGCTCAGGGGACAAAACTCCTCGCGCCGGAGACCGGCCGGCGGCGAATGGCGGAACGGCGGCGTTAGAGGCCGCGCGGGAAGCTTTGCGTGGTGCTGGCGGCAGGCGTGGGGCTCAACATCCCCGAACTGACGACATAAGCGGCGATGCCGCCGACGATGAGGGCGATGATCGCCCATTGCGTGATTCGCGAACTTCTGGTCGGTGTTTCTTCGCTGTGGTGGAATTCTCCAAGACCGCTGCTCATCATTCTCTCCCAGGTTCTCCGCCCGAAGGCGGTTACGGTGTTTGCGTGTCAGGCTCCATGTGATGGCTCCGTCCGCCGGTACGGCCGCGGACGGAGTGTCGAGTGCCAACATTATAGCATCGCCCGCGGGATTGCGGAGCGGAACTTTCAGCGCCGCCGCAGGTAAAAGGCGCAGGCCCCGCGCGTGCCGTCCGGCAGTGTCAGATCGGCGCGTGTTTCCACCAGGGTGAAGCCCGCCTTGACCAGAACCCGCGCCGCGGCCCGGTTTTCCGCGCGGGTGGCGGCGGCCAGCCGGTCCAGGCCCATGCCGCCCGCCCCCGGCGGCCCCAGCCCGTGGGCGGCCACGGCCCCCGCCACTTCGCTCGCCAGCCCCAGCCCCCAGCGGTCGGGCCGCAGCAGGAAGCCCAGCTCGGCCGATCCGTCCGCGATCAGGCTGAGGTCCACGCTGCCGATGGCGTCCGTGCCCTCCAGCACCGTCCAGTAGCGGCAAAGTCCCCGCGCCATCGCGGCCTGCTGTTCGCGCACGATCTCGTCCGCCACCGCCAGGCGCGTCAGCGCCGGACGGCTCCAGAACCGCATCGCCCGCGGATCGGACAGGATGGCGAACAAGGCCGTGCTGTCGGCCTGTTGCTGCGGCCGCAGTGTCAGCCGTTCGGTGAGCAGGATCATGGCGTGCCGGAGAAAGAGAAGAATAAGGGTGCGGAAAAAACATGAGGCGGCCGGCTGCTTTCGCGCCGTAGCCGCCTCATACTGCCCCCTTCAATAAAGGACACCTGGTTCCGGGCCCCAATCCCGGTTCCAGACGCGGCGGCGTTTCCCCAAACGACCGCAGCCCGCTAACTGTGCCGGTCAGGCCCCTTCGCGCAACGGTTTTGCCGCTGGTTTGCCACTGGGCCGGATGCTTTGGGGGGCTGTTGTGGATTTTCCGCAACAATTGTTACGGCCCGGCCCCGGCATCACGCGCGGAAATGCTTGGACAGCTTCAGGCCCTGGTTCTGGTAGTTGGACCCCAATGTGGCGCCATAGCCCTCGGGCGGCGGATCGGTCAGCCGCTCGAACACCAGCCGCCCGATCACCTGGCCATGTTCCAGGATGAAGGGCACCTCGCGCGAGCGCACTTCCAGCACGCCGCGCGCGCTGGGCGGCGCGCCCGGCGCATAACCGAAGCCGGGGTCGAAGAAGCCCGCATAATGAACGCGAAACTCGCCCACCAGCGGATTGAAGGGCACCATCTCGGCGGCATGGTCGGGCGGGATCGCCACCCGCTCGCGCGACACCAGGATGTAGAACTCGTCCGGGTCCAGCACCATGTCGCCGCGCGCATTGGCGAAGATCGGCTCCCAGAAATCCATCGGGTCCAGCGCGCCGACCCGGTCCACATCGATCAGGCCGGTATGCTTCTTGGCGCGAAAGCCGATGCGCCCGATTCCATTTTTAGAGCCCGCGTCGGCGCCGCCTTTGAGGTCGATGGACAGCGCCAGGCCGTCCTCGATATTGGGCGTGCCCGCGAACCCGTCAAACGACACCAGCGGCGTCTGCTCGTGCAGGCGGCGCAGGGCGGCGTCGGAAAAGCCCGGCGCGCCGTGGCGCAGCCGCAACTGGTTGAGGCGGCTGCCCTTGCGCACCAGCACCGGAAAGGTCTGGGGACAGATCTCGGCATAGAGCGGGCCGCGATAGCCCGGCGCCACCCGGTCGAAGGACGGCGCGTAATCGGTGATCAGCCGGGTGAAGACGTCGATGCGGCCGGTGGAGCTTTTGGGATTGGCGGTGCCGGAGACGCGTGCGGAAAAATCCGCTCGCTCAATCAGCGGCACGATATAGACGCAGCCGGTTTCCAGCACCGCGCCCTTGGTCAGATCGACCTCGTGCATC
>CALDFO010000567.1 GCA_937942205.1 uncultured Alphaproteobacteria bacterium | reverse complement strand
CATAGATCAGATTCAAAAGCGTCGTCTTGCCCGCGCCCGACAGGCCGGTCAGGAAGGTGAAAGACCCCGGCTCCAGCGAAAAGCTCACATCGCGCAAGACCTCCGGCCCGGTGCCGTAGCGCATGCCGACATTTTCAAATCGAACCATGGGCAGGACCATACGCGGGACATGCCTTGCGGTCATCCGGTCCGAACCGTATTTTCTTTTGCACAATCAACGGGCCGGACATGATTCTCACCTGTCCTTCATGCGGTACGCGCTATTCCGTGGACGGGTCGAAATTCCCTGCCGCCGGGCGCACCGTCCGCTGCGCCAAATGCGGTCACAGCTGGCACCAGGCCGCCGAGGGGCCCGCGCCGCCCGCGGCGGAAGACCCGCTGCCCGAGGCGGCCCCCGCCGCCGCTATCCCCCAGGCGGCGGCCACCGACCCCTATCCGGTCAACCCGTCTTCGGGCACCCGGGCCTATGCGCCCGCGCCCGCCGCATCCGCCGAGGCCCGGACCCCGCTGGGCCCCAAACTGGCGGTGGCGGCAGGCTGGATCGGGCTGATCGCGGTGGTGCTGCTGATCGCGGTGTCGGCGGTGCGCTACCGCCAGGATATCGCGGTGATCTGGCCGCAATCGGCCGGGGTCTATTCCAGCCTGGGCCTGCCGGTGAACGCCACCGGGATCGATTTCCGCCAGGTGAACTATCGCCGCGAAAGCGAGGACGGCCAGATCGTGCTGGCGGTGACCGGCCTGATCGTCAATGCCGGCAAGCGCCAGTTGCCGGTGCCCCAGACGGTGCGGGTGACCCTGAGCGACGCCGACAACAAGGAAATCTATCACTGGACCTTCAAGCCCAGCGCCACGGTGCTGGCGCCCGGCCAGTCGGCGCCCTTCCTCACCCGCTTGTCCAGTCCGCCCGCCGCGGCGCGGCACCTGGAAGTGCGTTTCGCCAAAGACGAACCCTGATGGCCCCCGACATTCTGTTCAGCGCCGAACAGATCCGCGACCGGGTGGGCGTGCTGGCGCGCCAGATCGCGTCCGCGCCGCTGCGCCCCGATATCGCCATGCCGGTTCTGGTGGGCGGTTTCGTCTTTGCCGCCGATCTGGTGCGGGCGCTGGCCTGGGAAGGCGTGCCGCTGGATATCGAGATGCTGTGGCTGCGCTCCTATGGCGACAAGCGCGTGGCCAGCGCCATTTCGATGATCGCCGGGCCGTCGGAGCAGATCGCGGGCCGCCATGTGCTGGTGATTGACGGCGTGCTGGATGCGGGCCGCACCATCGCCAAGGCGGTGTCGCTGATCCAGGCGGCGGGCGCGGCCAGCGTGCAGGTGGCGGTGATGCTGGACAAGCAGCGCCCCGACGCGGTGGCGCGGGCCGATTTCGTGGGTTTCCCCATCGGCAATGACTTCGTCATCGGCTATGGCATGGACGA
>CALDFO010000566.1 GCA_937942205.1 uncultured Alphaproteobacteria bacterium | reverse complement strand
TCCGGCCGTGCGACCCAACAAAATCACTTCTTTCCTCCGCTGGGCAGCAGATAGCCGGTGACGGCGTTGCGGCGCGACAGGCCGGCGGCGGCCTGGCGGACCTGATCGCCGGTGACGGCGCGCATCCGGGTGGGCCAGGTATCGACGTCATTGGCGGTCAGCCCGATGGCCAGGGCCTGGCCATAGGTGTTGGCCAGCGCGAACTGGCTGTCGCGGCGATAGATGGTGGAGGCGACCAGCCTGGTCTTGGCCCGGGCCAGGTCCTGGGCCTGGGGCGCGGCGCGCACCGTGCCCGCCAGCACCTGATCCACCGCCTTTTCCAGCGCCTCCAGCGTCACGCCGGGGCGCGGCACCGCATAGACGACGAAATTCCCGGCATCGCGGTTGTAGCCGTCGTAATCGGCGCCCGCCTCGCTGGCCAGTTTGCGGTCCTCCACCAGCGTGCGATAGAGCAGCGAGGTGGCGCCGCCGCCCAGCAATTGGGCATACATCTCCAGCCCTTCGGCCTGGCCGGGCCTGCCCTGGGTATAGGACGGCACGCGATAGAAGCGGCTGAACACCGGCACCCGCGCATCGGCGCGGCGCACGGTCATGCGGGTCTCGGCCAGGCGCGGCGGCTCGGCGGATTCGCTGCGCGGCTCCAGCGGGCGGCGCGGCAGCTTGCCGTAATGCTCGGTGGCCAGCTTGCGGACCTCGTCGGGCGTCACATCGCCCGCCACCACCAGGATGGCGTTGTTGGGGGCGTAATGGCGGCGATAGAAATCCTGGGCGTTGACGCGGTCGATGTGGCGGATTTCCTCGGCCCAGCCGATCACCGGGCGGCCATAGGGATGCGACAGGTGCAGCGCCGCCATCATCTGCTCGTTCATCAGGCTCTGCGGATCGTTCTCCACCCGCATCCGGCGCTCCTCCAGCACCACGTCGCGCTCCGGCCCCACCGTGGCCTCGGTGAGGGTCAGGTTCATCAGCCGGTCCGCTTCCAGCCGCATCGCCAGCGGCAGCCGGTCCTTGGCGATCTGCTCGTAATAGGCGGTGTAGTCATGGCTGGTGAAGGCGTTGCTCTCGCCGCCGTTGCGCGACACCGTCTGGGCGAAACCGTCGCCCGGCACCGCCTTGGTGCCGCGGAACATCATATGCTCGAAGAAATGGGCGATGCCCGACAGGCCGGGCGGATCGTCCACCGCGCCGACGCGGAACCACAGCATCTGGGTGGCGACGGGGGCGCGGTGATCGGGGATCACCACCACCTGCATCCCGTTGGCCAGCGCGAACTGGAAGGTGGTGCTCTGGCGCGGCGCGGGCGCGGAATCGCCGCGCGCCGGGATTTGCGCCGACAACGGCGCCGAGGCGCACAGCGCCAGGCCGGTCAGCAGGGCGGCGGCGAAGACGCGGCCCCGATTGGGAAAATCAGAACCAGTCAAACCAGCCGCCGCTCTTTTCTTTCTTGGGCGTGGCGGCGGCGCGGCCGCCGGCGCGATTACGGTTGACCTCGGCATCGGCATTGACCGGGCGGCCGGTATCGGCGGTGGCGCTGGTGCCCAGCACGCGGTCGGTGAAGCTGCGGTCCGCCTGCTGCAGCGAGCGGCGGTCGAAGTTCAGCTTGGTGCGCACGCCCGGATCGGCATTCTGCACCCCGGCATTGGCCAGCAGCATCTTCTCGCCGCCGGTGAAATTGCCGGTCATGCCGTTGGCCACGGTCTGCGGATCGGCGGTGTTGAACAGCGCGGCCTGGGCGTTGCTGGCCGGGTCCAGGGTGTTGGCGGGCGGCGCGCCGGGCGACGGCGGACGCAGGTTGAAGTCGGGCGGAATGATCAGCGGCGCCTTGGTGCTGACCGCGAACTCGTCCGGCGACTTCTTGGCCAGGCCGGCGGCCTCGCGCAGGCTGCCGCATCCGGCGGCCGATCCGGCACAGAGCAGCAGGGCGGCAACCGCCTTCAGCACGCGCATGTCAGAACCCATCAACTGAACCATCAACTGGCCTCACGGTCTGAATGTGTGTCCGGCATGGCGGCCGGAGGATGCTCGGGCTTGAGCACATCATAGATGATGGCCACCGCGCCCAGGGTCACCGCCACATCGGCGATATTGAAGACATACCAGTCATAGCCGAAGCCGTGAAAGTGGAAAAAATCGGCGACCTTGCCGTAGAGCAGCCGGTCGATCAGGTTTCCCAGCGCCCCGCCGATGACCAGGCCGAAACCCGTGGTCAGGGCCCGGCTGGTGGAGCCCCACAGCCACCAGGTCAGGCCCGCCACGGCGGCCAGGGACACTGCCACCAGGATGCCGGTGCCCAGGGGCCCGGAGGCCGGAAACAGGCCATAGGAGATACCCGGGTTCCACACCATCACCAGGTTAAAAAACGGCAAGACGGGAATATGGTCGCCCGGCAGCATGTGGCGGAAGCCCAGGCCATAGAGCATGAACAGCTTGCTGCCCTGGTCCAGCGCCAGCGCCAGCGCCGCCACGATCAGGCCGAACTCGCGGGGCTGAAGCCGGTTCATGCCGTCACCGCCCCCGTTTTCACCGCAAGGGTCTTCACCGCATCGGTGCAGCGGTTGCACAGATGGGTGTCGGGATGGGCCCTCACCTCTTCCAGCACCATCCAGCAGCGGGCGCACTTCTCGCCCGGCGCGGGCTCGAAGCGTGCGCCCGCGCCCTTGATATCCGCCACGGTGAACAGGCCATCCAGTTCGGCGGCGACCTCGATGCGCGCACCGGAGGTGATGGCGATTTCCGACAACGCCATGCCATCGAA
>CALDFO010000565.1 GCA_937942205.1 uncultured Alphaproteobacteria bacterium | reverse complement strand
CACCTTCAGCGGCACCTTGCGGTCCAGGGTCGTCAGCTTCAGAAAGATGCGCACCCGGTCAGCGCCGGTCATCTCACCAAGCCCGTCACCGATGTCGCGCCGGCGCTCCAGCTCCATGCGCACCCGGTGAAACCGGACCTTTTTCACATCCGCCAGCAGGGATTCCAGATCGCCAAAGCTGCGGATCAGGCGCGCGGCGATGTCCAGGCCGCACCCGGCAATGCCGGGAATCCCGTCCACGCTGTCCCCGGCCAGGGCCTGGACCTGGGGCACCAGCGCCGGCTGCACGCCGAACCGCTTCAGCACCTGGGCCTCCAGCACCCGCTTCTTGGCCATGGGATCGACAATTTCGATATGGCCGTCCTCGACCAGCTGCGCGAAGTCCTTGTCGCTGGAGACGATGGTGACCCGGATGCCCTTGGCCCGCGCCTTGGTGGCCAGGGTGGCGATCAGGTCATCCGCCTCAAAGCCCTCCAGCTCTACCGGCGTCATGCCCAAGACGTCAGCGCAGGCGCGCATGACGGGGAATTGATGGTCCAGCTCTTCCCGGCGGGCGGGGTCGCGGTTGGACTTGTAGGCCGGATAGATGTCGTGCCGGAAGTTCTTGCCCGGGGCGTCAAAGACGGCCACGGCATGGGTGGGCTGGTCCGCCGCCGCCTTTCCCAGCATGTTCCAGCCCATGCCCAGGAAGACCTCAATCGCGCCCGTCGGCGCGCCGTTCTTGTCGTGATAGCGGGGGTGCTTGCTGTAAAACGCCCGGAAGGCGAAGCCGCTGGCATCCAGGAGGAGGAGGTGTTCGCTCAAGATACGGGCCCTTCGGCAATGCCCACCAGGGCATCCTTGAACACGGTGCGCATCGACCGCGGGACCATCTGCAGCACCTCATGCTCCGCCGCCTCCAGCGCCCCTTCAGCCTTCAGCAGCTTGGCGCGGCCGGCGGGGGTGATGGTCACCGACAGGCCATAGGTTTTCCCTTCGACGCGCAGATTTGCCACCGCACCTGTGGACGCCATCCGCTTCAGCATTGAGCTTGCTGTGGAGCGATCCATGCCGATGGCGGCGCGAAGCTGTTGCTGGGTCATAGGCCCATTCGTCACCAGCGCGCGCAGCATTGCAGATTGTGGGAGCGTCAAGCCTGGCTCCCGTTTCGCGTAGGCCGCCGCCATCGCCTGGGCGGTGCGCCGGATCAGCTCGTTTAGAGGCGCGCGCTTCACGGCAGCAGGCCCCAGCCCTGGAGCATTTTTTCGGTCACGGGCATCATGCCGAAAAACAGTTTAATCCCGTAATGTAAGGCTGGAATGCCGATCACCATAAACAGCGCCCATCGCGCCCAGGTCTTCAAAAGTCGGGGCCGCGGCGCACGCGGCTGGTACAGCGGAATCGGTCTCATAGTGCCTCGCGGTTTTGCCAAATAGGTCCCCGGCGGAAGGGGGTTGGGGGCCTGTAAATCCGCCGGGGCAAGCACCGCCAAATCAACGCGCGGCATGTGAGAGATACCACGCACTCACATTCTGTAAAGCCCCGTCATTCAATCCTGTTGAAAGAAACTTCGGTCTGGATATGGTCGTTGCATGGGTGATTCGTCGCAACATTTTGTGTATTTCATTCAGCCGGAACGTGGTGGCGCCGTAAAAATCGGTGTCAGCAGCGCGCCTGAAAAACGGTTAAAGCAGCTAAAAACTGCTTCCCCCGACCCCCTCAGGATATTGGCCGTTGTGCCCGGCTCCTTCACGGAGGAAGCCGCGCTACATCGCCTTTTCCGGAAATCCAGGGTTCGGCTGGAGTGGTTCAAAAACACTCCAGAATTGCGCGAAATGATCACGCAATGCGTGGACACAGGCCGCGTCCCGGTCGAGCGTTGCCCGGTTGATCCAATATCAGTCGTAAAAAGGCGCTATTCCGCCCTCTCAAAAGAGTTCGGCCTTCAGAAATGGCTGACTGAAAACCAGGTGAAGGCCGCGGCCATGGCGCGGGCGCTGCAGGTTTCGCCGGGCACCATATCCATGATCGCCCGCGGGCTGCATCTGCCGGGCATCGAACTGGCCTGCAAAATCGACGGCTTCACTGCCGGCCAGGTCACGATGGTCGATCACTGGGAAGCCTGGATAGCGGCGCATCCACATGATTACGTCCAGTTTCGAGCTGAAGGGCGGGCAGCTGCGAAAGCGTGCAAATCCCCCGCCAAAACCCGGAAAAAGTGAGGAGTTATGACGAAAGCTGAAGACGGCGGCGGCAAGAGTGGCCGCAAAGACGCCAAGGAAAAGCGGGTGCTGACGCCCAGCAACCTGACCAAGCTGCGCGGTGAGCTG
>CALDFO010000564.1 GCA_937942205.1 uncultured Alphaproteobacteria bacterium | reverse complement strand
CGATAGACGAAGGGCGCTGCCGGAGGCCGGGGTTGATACCCGCCGCAAACGGCTTTTGCAACCCCAATCCGCCCGGCGCCCCGGCTTGCCCCCGGCGCGCAAAATATGCCGAATCAAGGAGTTGCAGCCCCTGCCCCGGGCGGCTCCCACCAGCCCGTCCCGGTCCCGGTTCAACGCCGGGAGCCGCCTCTCGCCTGAGAGAGGCGGCTCCTGTCCGCGCAGACCGCTGCCGCGGACGGCGTCAGAACTTGGTGCGGATACCGAAGGTGATCAGCCGCCCGATGGGGTTGCCGGTATAGCCGTCATAGCCGGTGGCGCTGTTGTAGAAGACCGGCGCCTTGTCGAGCACATTCTGGATATCGACAAAGAGCTGGCTGCCCGACAGGTAACGGCCGGTCCAGCCCTCATCCGAGAGGGTGTAGTTGAGATTCAGGTCGAAGGTGACGTTGGCCCGCACCTTGTCGCCGCCGCCCGACGGCAAGCCGTTCACCAGTACGACCGGATTGACCGTATTGCCCGACCAGTTGCGATAGTTGCTGACATAGTTGGCGAACACCATGGCCCCGAAATTCTCGAAATCCCAGCCGAGATGGGCGCGGCCCTGCACCGGCACCGAGCCGAATGTGTTGTTGTAGCCGGTCGATCCCAGCACGTTGAACTGCGAGCCGCCCTTCAGGTGCTGCTTGAACATGGTGAACGCCGACATGTCCACGCCCACATTGAAGTCGCCCGCCCGGTCGGTGGGATAGCTGTAGTTGACCGAGGCGTCGATGCCCTGGATGTTCAGGTTCAGAACGTTGTTCTGCCGCGTGGACAGGACGTAATAGGTGGTCGCGGGCAGCGGCGCCGACGCCGTGGCATAGGGCGGCAACAAGGCGTTGATCTGGTTCACCGTCGCGCCGCCGGGGAAGAAGTTGATGAGCCCCAGAGACGGCGTGTTCAGCGCGTTGGACAGGCTGGTGCCGGTGATCGCGTTGATATAGGCGGTGTTGAACAGCGTGACGTTCATGCCCAGGCCCGGCACGATGCTGGGCGACAGGTCGAAGCCGACCGACCAGCTTCTGCCCAGCGACGGCTTGGGATTGGCGGGGCTGCCGTTGAAGCTGACGCCCTGGACCGAGCTGCTGATGGCGCAACTGTTGTTGGCGGCGGCCGCCTGGGCGGCGCTGCACCCCGGCAGGCCGATGGCGGACGGGAAGGCCAGGGTGTTGACCGTGAAGTTGGTGGCGCTGACCGCATAGGAGGTGAAGCTGGTCTGGCCGCCGCGCGAGCGGTCGCCCACGCTCGACAGCTGCGGGGCGACAAAGGAACTGGCCCAGTTGGCGCGGATCTTGAAGCCTTCCGTCAGCTCCCAGTCCATCGCGAACTTGGGGTTCGAGGTATCGCCGACATCGTCATAATGGTCGTAACGGCCCGACACGTCGACGGACAGTTTCCGCACCAGCGGCACGTTCATCTCCGGCGAGATCAAGGGGATCAGGATTTCGCCAAAGGCCGATGTCACCGACCGCTTGAGCGGAATGTGCAGATAAGCCGAGCCCGTGGAGGCCGGACCGGTATTGTTCGGGCTGGTCTTGTTGATGTCGAGCGTATAGTGGACGAACTCGCCGCCCGCCGCCATATGGACATCACCGCCCGGCAGGGTGAACAGCGTGCCGTCGACGCCACCGCGGTACTGCTGGATGGCGTAATTCCACACCGATGTCTGGGCGCTGTCGGTCAGCATGGTGCGAACCGCCGCCGAGGTACGATTGCTCGCGGCGGGATTCCACACGTCCAATGCGTTTGCGGCGTTCAGCGGCAGGCCCAGCACCAGTTGCGTGGTGCCCGGCACCGACACCTGGGTCAGCGAACCGGAACTGTTGGTGGTGCCGTTCAGCGCCAGGTTGGCGCAGGAGCCGCACAGGGTGCCGTAGCTGGCGACGGTATTGTCCTCGCCGCCATAGAGCGCCAGCAGCGTCAGGTGCCAGTCCCCGGCGACGCGGTAGTCCAGTGTGGTGTCGATATACATGTTCTTGGCGTCGTCCAGAGAATAGGCGCCCGGACCCAGCAGCGTGTCGGCGTCCCAGCGGACGGTCTGGGATGTCGCCGTGCCGGTATAGCCCGCCGGATTGGTGTAGAAGGGATTGGCCTGCGTGCCGGTGGAAAAGGCGGTCGCCGTCAAAACGCCGCGCGCCACGGGCCGCTTGTCAATGCGGTTGGAATAGACGGCATCCACGCCCAGCACCAAATCCTTGCCGATGTTCCGCTCGAATTTCATCATGCCGTTCATCCGCATGTCGCTGGGCGCCAGCGCGGTATAGGCATTG
>CALDFO010000563.1 GCA_937942205.1 uncultured Alphaproteobacteria bacterium | reverse complement strand
AAATTGGCCGCCCTGTTCCTGGACGAGACGCCTTATAACGCCCACCCCACCGCCAGCGACGCGCTGTGGGCGGGCCTGCCGCTGGTGACCTGCCGCGGCACCACCTTTCCGGGACGGGTCGCCGCCAGCCTGCTGACCGCCGCGGGCCTGCCGGAACTGATCGCCGAAAATCCCGCCGACTATGAAAAGCTGGCGGTGACGCTGGCCGGCGACGCGGCGGCGCTCAAAACGGTGAAGGACAAGCTGGCCAAGGCCCGCAGCAGCGCGCTGTTCGACACCGCCCGCGCCTGCCGCGCCATCGAGGCGGCCTATGCTCGGATGTGGCAGGCCTGGCTGGCGGGCAAGGCGCCGGAAGGCTTCGCCGTCGCGGACGCCTGAGCCGTGGATATCCAGGCCCTGGGACGCCAGGCCGTGGCCCTGCATCAACAAGGCCGCCTGGAGGACGCCGAGGCTCTGTACCGCCGCATCCTGGCCACCGATCCGCGCGTCTTTGCCGCGCTCTATCTGCTGGGCGTGCTGCACCTGGAAAGGGGCGATGCGGCGGGCGCCGTGGCGCTGATCGAGCGGGCGCTGGCGCTCAATCCCCACGATCCCAATGCCCTGACCCATCATGCGCTGGCCCTGGGCGCGCTGGCCCGCTTCGATGAGGCGCTGCGCGCCAGCGAGCGCGCCCTGGCGCGCAATCCCCATTTTCCGCCCGCCCTGGCGGCGCGGGGGGCCGCGCTGCTGGGGCTGGACCGGCTGGAAGAGTCGCTGGCCAGCTATGACGCCGCGCTGGCGATCACGCCCGGCGATGCCCAATCGCGCATGGACCGCGCCAAGGTTCTGCGGAACATGGGACTGCGCAACGAGTCCCTGGCGGACTATGAGGCGGTGCTGACGGAAGACGCCGCCAATGCCGAAGCCTGGAACGGGCGGGGCGAAATCCTGCGTCAGCTCGGCCGGACCGGCGAGGCGCAGGACAGTTTCGCCCAGGCTCTGGCGCTGCATCCCGAATATGCCGCCGCCTTCAAGAATCGCGGCGATCTGCGCTGGAGCGATCTGCAGGATCATGCCGGGGCCGTCGCCGACCTGGAACAGGCGCTGGCGCTCGATCCGGCCTTGCCCGAACTGCGTGGCGCGTTGCTGCACCTGAAGATGTTCGGCGGCGACTGGGCGGACCATGAGGCCGAAGTGGCCCGGATAAACCAGGATGTGCGTGCCGGAAAGGCGGTGGCGCAACCCTTCGTTTTCCAGGCCATCACCCGCTCCCCCGCCGATTCCCAGATATGTTCGCGCATTCATGGCCGGGATCATTACCCGCCCCGCGCCATCACCCAGCCGCACACACCCCATGAGAGGCCACGAATCCGTATCGGCTATGTCTCCGGCGAATTTCACGAACAGGCCGTCTCCTATCTCATGGCGGGCCTGTTCGAGTGCCATGACCGCGCCCATTTCGAGATCGTCGCCTTCAACACGCGCGGCCCGCATACCGGCGCCATGCGCAAGCGGCTGGTGTCGGCCTTCGACGCCTTCATCGACATAGACCGGATGAGCGATGCCGAGGCCGCCGCCCGCATCCGGGCCGAGGGGATCGACATACTGGTGACCTTGAACGGTTATTTCGGCAATCCGCGCCTGGGCATCTTCGCCCATCGCCCCGCGCCGGTGCAGGTCAGCTATCTGGGTTTTCCCGCCACCCTGGGCCTGCCCTATATCGACTATGTTCTGGCCGACCGGATCGTCCTGCCCGAATCCGAAGCCGCCTTCTATGACGAAAAAGTGGCCTGGCTGCCGGACACCTATTGGGTGAACGATTCCAAGCGCGCGATCGCGCCGCAGACGCCGTCGCGGACCGATTGCGGCCTGCCCGAGGACGCCTTTGTCTTCTGCAACTTCAACAATACCTACAAGCTGACGCCGGACACCTTCGCGAGCTGGATGCGGATATTGCGGCAGGCGCCCGGCAGCGTGTTGTGGCTTTGGGACGGGGCCAATCCGGTCTTCGCGGCCCATCTGCGGCGCGCAGCCGCCGCGCAGGATGTGGACCCGGCCCGCCTGATCTTTGCCGGGCCGGTCGAAGCCTCGGAGAATCTGGCGCGGCTGAAGCTGGCGGACCTGGCCCTGGACTCTCTGCCCTATGGCGCGCACACCACTGCCGCCGATGTGCTGTGGGCAGGCACCCCCATCCTGACCTGCCTGGGCACGACCTGGCCCGGCCGCGTTGCCGCCAGCCTGCTACATGCCATCGCGATGCCGGAACTGGTGACGAACACACTCCAGGACTATGAGGCGTTGGCCGTCGCGCTGGCCCAGGATCCGGCCCG
>CALDFO010000562.1 GCA_937942205.1 uncultured Alphaproteobacteria bacterium | reverse complement strand
GTGGGCGCGCGGATGTCGCGCGACCGGCTGGCGCGCAGCCGCAAGCCATCGTCGATCAGCCATTCGGCGCCCAGCTTCCAGGTGCCGGCGGAAAAGCGCCGCTCCACCCTGCCGCCGCCCACCGGATCGGTGCCGCGCACATCATATTGGGTGTAGCGGGCGGCGGCGTTGACCGCCAGCAGCGCCATTCCCGGCAGCCCCTTCAGCAGCGGCGCGTTCATTTCCAGATTGACTTCGCGGACGCTTTCCGACCCCCGCGCCCCGGCCTGGACCTCCTTGAAATGCGCCAGATTGGTGGGGGGAAAATCACCCAGCGGCGAGGCCGTGGTGGGGGCGAAGGTACCGGGCGGCGCCAGGCGCAGCGACTGCGGATTGAAGCTGTTGTCGGGAGTGGATGTGGTCACAAGCAGGCTGGCCAGGCGGTATTCCACGCCCATCGCCGCCCGGATCGGACCGGCCCAGCCCGGCAGCACCGTGCCGGTGACATTGGCGCTGAAATCGTCCAGCCCGTTGCGCGCCGTCCACCAGGTGGTGGCGCCGACATAGTCCAGCGCCGCCAAACTGGCGTTCGAGCCGTTGACCACCGTGGCGCTCTGGCCGAACAGGTTCAGCGGCACGCAGCCGGGGAACGCGCCGGGCGCGGTCAGGCTGACATTGCAGACGGTGCGCCCCGTGGACGGATCGCGCACCGCGTCCAGCGCCGCATAGAAACGCGCCGAATCCACATTGTTGCGGCTGGTGAGCTGGGTGCGGGTCTCGCCATGGGTGTAGTTGAAGTCCCACAGCCGGTCGCCGCCCAGGCTGCCGTTCAACCCCGCCTGCAACGCCAGCGCGCCGGTATGCTGGTCCAGGCTCAACCGGCTCATCAGGTCGTTGTCCATGCGATTCATCTGAAAGCTGTCGGGCCCGCCGGGCACGAACAGGGCCGCCTGGGCCGCCGGCGTCAGGAAGGCGTTGCCGCTGTGGATGGTGATGGGATACTGCGCGCTGGACCCATTGGTCGAAATGCCCGAGCCATTGACGTTGGTGAAGATCTGGCCCGCCTCGAAGCTGCGGGCCTGGGCATAGCGCGCCTGCAGATGCGCCTCGACGGCGCCCCAGCTCCGGCTGTAGCGGGCGAAAGCCTGGCCGTTGGCGAAGACCGGCAGCAGATATTCATTGTGCAGGATGCCGCCGTCCCCGCCGGTGGAGAAATTGGTCGTCGGCGTGGGCGTGCCCGGATCGAAGGGCATCAGATTGCCGTCGCTGCCGAACTGCAGGCCCTTGCCCGGCCCCGAAACGATCAGCCCGCCCGGCGCGGTGTTGCTCTGGCGGATATCGTGCACCAGGTAATAGGGGCTGGCGGCGGTGCCCGACCCCACGATCGAGGTGCCCAGATCGCCCAGCGGGCGGGCCGCCGCATCGGGCAGCGCGGCGCGGTTGCGGTATTCCACGCTCCAGATGAAATGTCCGCCCAGCAGATCGCCGCCGCCCGCCAGGCCCAGATGCAGCGATTTGGCGTCGCCATACCCCGACAGGCCGCCCTGCGCCACCGCCTTGAAGCCGCGATAATCGTGATCGAGGATGAAATTGACCACCCCCGTCACCGCGTCCGAGCCATAGACCGCGCTGGCCCCGCCGGTGACGACCTCCACCCGCTGCATCAGCATCTGGGGCAGCATGTCCACATCCACCGTGGTGTCGTAGAAGGTGCCGGGCACGCGATGGCCGTCCAGCAGCACCAGCGTGCGGATCGCGCCCAGATTGCGCAGGTTGAGGAAATAGCCCGGCGCGTTGCCGCCGCGCCCATTGGCCCCGGTGGTGGGATTGTTGGGCGTCGCGCCCTGCGCGAAGACCGGCATCTTGTTGAGCGCTTCGGGGATGCCGCCGGGCGTCGTCGCCGCCAGCTGATCGGACACCAGCCGGACCACCGGGGTGGGGGATTCGTCGACCATGCGGATACGCGAGCCGGTGACCACCACGGTCTCGCCCACCGGTATGGCGCGTGCGGGCGCGGCGGCGCGGGCGATCACCACCGCGCCCGAGGGATCGCGGCTGGCGGCCAGGCCGGTGCCCTCCAGCAGGCGGGACAAGGCGGCCTCGGGCGGCAACCCATACACGGCGGTGCTGACGATGCCGCCGGTGTCGTCGGCGTCATAGATCAGCTGGATGCCGGACTGGCGGATATAATCGTCCAGCGCCTGCTTGAGCGGGCGGGCGGAAATGGTGACCGGATCGCCGGGGCGGGCCGACGCATCCGGCGCCAGCGCCAGAAGACCCGCCGCGCAGACCCAGGCGATTCCCCACTTCACGCTGCCCCGATCCTCTTCTTGCCGTTATCGGGCGGGCGGGCCGCCATACGCGCCTCAGCGCGAGACCAGTATCGTCTCGCCCTGGTCCTTCACCGTCAGACCGAATCCCCGGTTCAACAACAGCACGAAGACATCGATATTGTCCGCGCGGAAACTGCCGCCGATGCGGATCTTGCGCGCGCTGCCTTCCACCTGAATCTTGCGGCTGTTGTAGCGGTTGAACTGGTCGGCGACCTCCGCCAGCGTCTGCTGATTGAAGACCAGCAGGCCCTGGCGCCAGCTCAGATCGCGGGCGATGTCCTCGGCGGGCTTGTTCAGCAGCAGGGTCTCGCCGCCCTTGGTCACCACCATGTGCCCGGCTTCGGCCACCACCGGCGTGTCCAGCGCGGGCCGGCCCAGCATGTCCACCCGCACGCGCCCCTCATGCACCGTGACGCGCACATCGTCACCGGCGCGGTAGACCGCGAATTTGGTGCCCAGATCGGTGATGCGGCGGTTTCCGGCATAGACCGTGAAAGGCCGGGTGTCGTCATGCACCACATCGAAATAGACTTCGCCCGAATCCAGCGTGACGATCCGGCGCGCCGCGGTGACGTCGGCGCGCACCTTGGTATCGGTATTCAGTTCCATGCGGCTGCCATCGGCCAGGCGCACCGCCTCTGTCTTGCCGACCGAGGTGGCGAAGACCTGGGCGGGACGGCGCAACAGCAGCCAGGTGCCGCCCGCCATCGTCAGCAGCAGCGATGCCGCCACCGCCATCCAGACGGCGGGACGCAGGATGCCGCGGGGGAAACGTCCGGCCCGGCCCGGCGGCGCCTTCAGGGCGGACAGCCGGTCGGCGCGCTGCCATACCGCCTTCAGGCGCAGATAGCCGACGCGGTGCAGGGTGGATTCCTCCAGCCACTGGGCCAGGGCCAGCGCCTCTTGCGGCGACAGGCCGCGATCCTCGCGCGCCAGCCATTCGGCCGCGGTGCTTTCGATCCGGTCACTGGACATCGCGTGACTTCCGCAAGGCGTTGAAGCGGCGCGCTTCGGTGGCCACGGCGCCGCGGCGGCCGCTCATCGCCTGGGCCAGAAGCCGCATACCTTTGGCGACCTGATTTTCCACCGTATCCACCGCGATGCCCATATGGGTGGCGACTTCCTTCTGCGACAAGCCCTCGACCTTGCGCAGCACCACGATCTGGCGACAACGCGCCGGCAGCGCGTCCAGCGCCGCCTGCAACACGCGCAGTTCCTGGCGCGCGGCGACCGTGGCCTCCGAGGACGGCTGGTCATCCGAGATATTCAGCCAGTCGAAATCCGCCATGCTTTCCAAGGACACCACATTCTGACGCCGCAGCCGGTCGATCATCAGGTTGCGCGCGGTCTGGAACAGGAACGGCTTGACCTGAAGCGGGCGTTCCCGCCGCGCCGCCTCATAGACGCGCGCATAGGTTTCCTGGCGCAGGTCGCCGATTTCGGCCGCATTGCGCCAGTTGCGCTGAAGGAAACGGGTGAGCATAGGCTCCAGCGGCAGTACATCTTGCATGAACCAGTCGTCTACCGCTTTCTCGGCCATGCGCCCCGGCATTGCTCCCTGGGGCTTCGCGCGCCGGTTTCTCCGGTCTGTCCCCCGGGCGCAGTTTAGCCCATCGCGGCCCGGCTTGCCGAGGGACGAATGACGGCACAAAATCCCCCACGAAATTCTTTCCGGCCCACCCCGCAAGGGTGGCGGATCGGGGAAATGCGGGGCCCGCCGGATCGCGCGGCATGACGGCAAGCCGGCCAGATCCGTGAAGATACCGGATCAGTGAAGATAAAAGGCCACGGGCCGCTCCAGGCTGCCCGCCGACGCCTCGATCGGCTCGGGCAGATGGCGCCATCGCCGCGGCAGCCGGTAGCCTTGGCGCGCCAGTCCCTCGGCCAGCAACCGGGCGCACGGCAAGGCCAGCCGCGCCGCCGCGGGGGCCACCCATATCTGCAAGGTCTCCCGCGCCTCGTCCGCCGCCTTGTGCTGGAGCGCCGCGATCATCGACAGAAAGCGGTATTCATCAGGGGTCAGGACCGTCTGGTGCATACAGGCGATCGCCAGCCTGCGCCGGGGCGCGACGGCGATGATCTCGAACAGCCGCGTCAGTGCGTCGATGCTGGCCGGCGGCTGACCGGCGGCGCGCAGCCCATCCGACCAATCCATGGGCGTTTCCCGCCAGGCGCTTTGGGCGAACAGCCGCAAGGTCGCCAGCAGCAGCAGTTCGGGAGTCCGCAGGATGTTCAGCGGCAGTTCTTCAGACATGACGGGACCGGACATGCGCGCCTCCTGACCACCGCATCCGCGCCGACGCCGGGGGATGCAACGAACCCGCCTTCCATAATTCCCGCGCCCCATATTTGCAAGTGATTATCATACGCAATTATAACCATCGCCACCGCCGGGGATTTCGGCACTTTCACCCCTGCCCGATCCGGGCCATTTTGGCCCCTTCCCTTTTGAGACCGGTGCTATGACATCCCTGAACCGCGCGATCGGCCCCGGCCAGATGATGCTGTACGGCATCGGCTCCATGATGGGCGCTGGCATCTATGGCCTGGTGGGCAAGGCGGCGGGCATTCTGGGCAGCGCCATGTGGATGGCCTTCCTGGTCGCCATGGTGGCGGCCCTGCTGACCGGACTGAGCTATGCCTCCATCGCCTCACGCTATCCCAAGGCGGCGGGCGCGGCCTATGCCACGCACCGCGCCTATGGGCGGCCCTGGCTGAGTTATGTGGTGGGGCTGGCGGTGGTGGCCTCGGGCATCGCCTCCTCCGCCACCCAGTCCAAGGTGGTGGCGCTCAATCTCAACAGCCTGCTGGGCTGGCAGACCGGCCTGTCGGTGGCGGGCGTGCCGCTGGAGATCATCCTGCTGGCCGTCGGCTTCCTGATGCTGGTCGGCGCCGTCGTCTATCGCGGCATTTCGGAATCGCTCTGGGCCAACACCGTCTGCACCCTGATCGAGGCCGGCGGCCTGGTCCTGGTGATCGCGGTGGGCTTCCGCTTCTGGGGCGATACCGACCTGACCCAGATTCCCGTCACCCCCGCCAATCCGGACGGGGCGCTGACCGGGGCGCTGCTGCTACAGGGCGCGGTGCTGACCTTCTTCTCGTTCCTGGGCTTCGAGGACATGCTGAACGTGTCGGAGGAAGTGAAAAGGCCCGAGCGCAACATGCCCATCGCCATGATCGGGGCTATGCTGATCGTCTCGGTCCTCTATCTGGCCGTTTCCGTCACCGCCGTCTCCACCGTGCCCTGGCAGGAACTGGCCGAGGCGCCCGCGCCCCTGCGCGCCGTGGTCGCGCGGGCCGCGCCCTGGTTCCCCGCCGTCGGCTTCACTTTCATCACCATCGCCGCCGTCGCCAATACCGCGCTGGTCAACACCGTGATGGGATCGCGCATGTTGTACGGCCTGTCGCGGCAAGGACTGCTGCCCGCCGCGCTGGGCAAGGTGCATGGCCGCCGCCGCACCCCGCATGTCGCCATCCTGGTCCTGTTCGTCATCATCGCGCTGTTGCAGTTCGCGGGCGACATCACCCAGCTGGCGGGCGCGACCGTATTGCTGCTGCTGATCGTCTTCACCATCGTCAACGCCGCCCTGGTGGTGCTCAAGCGCCGCGACGGCGACATGCCGGGCCGCTTCAACGCGCCGGTGCTGGTGCCGATGCTGGGCGCCGCCGTCTGTCTGGTGATGATCGGCGGCCAGGTGATGCAGAGCGACTGGCGCGGCCCGGCCATCGCCATCGGCATGATCGCGGCGATCGGGATCGCCTATCTGCTCAGCCCGCAGCGCGGCAAGGCGATACCGGAGACCTAGTCCCCAAAAACCTAATCGAGCGTGCGGCGGAAACGCAGCAGGGCGATGCTGCCCATCGTGACGGTGAACAGCAGCAGGGGCCAGATGTCGGGCCAGCTTTCCGCGAACCCGTTATCCTTCAGCAGCACGCCCCGGATGATGCGCAGGAAATGGGTGGCGGGCAGCACCTCGCCGATCCATTGCGCCCAGACCGGCATTCCCATGAAGGGAAAGGCGAAGCCCGACAACAGGATGGCGGGCAACAGGAAAAAGGTCGTCATCTGCATCGCCTGAAGCTGGCTCTGGGCGATGGTGGAAAAGGTATAGCCCACCGCCAGGTTGGCGATGACATAGATGGCCAGCGCCCCGGCCAGGAGGCCCAGCGAGCCGATCATCGGCACATGGAAGGCGAACCGCGCCATCAAGAGGATGATGACGCTCTGGACCGCGCCCACCGCGATATTGGGCGCGATCTTGCCGATCATGATCTCCAGCGGCGTGGCCGGCATGGCGATCAGATTCTCATAGGTGCCGCGCTCACGCTCGCGCGTCAGGGCCAGGCAGGTCATCAGCACCATGGTCATGGTCAGGATGATCGCCAGCAGACCCGGCACGATATTGTACTGGGTGTTGGATTCGGGATTGTAGAGCAGATGCGAGACGCTGTTGAAGGGCGGCGGGCCCTGCGCCCTGCCCGCCAGCGGTCCCACCAGATCGTCGCGCAGCGCCGTGGCGGCAAGCTGGTTGAAGGCCGCCAGCGCATAGGATCCCGCGGCCGGGTCGGTGGCGTCGGCTTCGATCAGCAGGTCGGGGCGCTGGCCGCGCACGATGTCGCGCGAGAAGTTGGGCGGAATCTCCACCACGAACACCACCTTGCCTTCCTGCAGCAGGCGGCGGGCATGGACGGGATCGTTGGTCTGCTCGACGATCTTGAAGTAGCTGGAATTGGACAGCGCCGCGACGATGGAGCGGGCGAACGGTCCCGGATCGCTGATCGCGACGGCGGCGGGCAGGTCTTTCGGATTGAGGTTGATGGCGAAGCCGAACAGGAAAAGCTGCATCAGCGGCACACCCACCACCATGCCCAGGGTCAGCCGGTCGCGGCGCATCTGCAGGAATTCCTTGACCAGGATGGCCCAGGCCCGGCGCAGCGAAAAATTCATCGCGCCTCCTCCTGCAGGTGGATGAAGACATCCTCCAGGCTAGGCGGGGATTCAAAGATGGTCAGGCCGGGCCGGTCCCGGTAGGGCGCGATGGCGGCTTCCAGCGCAGCGCGGTCGCGGCCGCTGGCATGCAGGGCGGCGCCGAAGAATCCGGCATAATCCACGCCGGGCTTACCCTGAATCTCCTGCACCAGATGGCGCACCGCATCGCCTTCCAGGGTGAAGGTGACCAGGCCGGATTCGGCGATCACCTCGGCCACCGAGCCGCGCGTCACCATTTTTCCGTTCAGGATATAGACGATGCGGTCGCAGCGTTCGGCTTCGTCCATGTAATGGGTGGAGACCAGACCCGTCAGCCCCTGTGCGGAGAGGGCATGGATTTCCTCCCAGAAATCGCGCCGCGCCTTGGGGTCCACCCCCGCCGTCGGCTCGTCCAGCAGCAGCAGCCTGGGATCGTGCAACATGCAGGCCGCCAGCGCCATGCGCTGCTTCCAGCCGCCGGAAAGCTGACCGGCAAGCTGGTCCTGCCGCTTGGTCAGGCCCAGCCGGTCCAGCGTCTGGTCCACCCGCCGCCTGGGATCGGCGACACCATAGAGGCGCGCGACGAATTCCAGATTTTCGCGGATCGACAGATCCTCCCAGAAGCTGAATTTCTGGGTCATGTAGCCGACCTGGCGCTTGATCGCCTCGGACTGGGTGCGCAAATCCAGCCCCAGGCAAGTGCCGCTGCCTTCATCGGCATGAAGCAGCCCGCACAACATGCGGATGGTGGTGGTCTTGCCCGAGCCGTTGGGCCCCAGAAAGCCCCAGACTTCGCCCTGCGGTACCGCGATGTCGATGTGATCCACCGCCACCTTTCTGCCGAAGCGTTTGGTCAGACCTTTCACATCAATGGCGAGCGGCGTGCTCAAAGCGGCTTCACCGTCAGGGGCTGGCCGGGATGGATGGGCAAACCGCCCGCGCTCCGCGCCTCCAGCTTGAACACCAGCTTCTCGCGGTTACCGATGGAGAAGATCACCGGCGGGGTATATTCCACCTGCGTGGCGATGAAGGTGATGGTGGCGGTCATCGGCTTGCAGCCGTCGCAAGCGATCTGAACCTTCTGGCCCAGCTTCACGCCCACAAGCTGCGACTGGGGCACGAAGAAGCGGGCATAGATATTGGCCGGCGGCAGGATGGAGACGACGGGCGTGGCGGCGGCGACATATTCGCCGGGGCGGAAATAGATATCCTGCACCGGGCCTTCGGTCTGGGCGGTGACCTGACGCTGCGACAGGCCATAGGCGGCGCTTTCCAGCCCCGCTTCCATCTGGCGGATCTGGGCCTGCAACTGCGCCACCCGCGCCGCCGATTGCTGGGCGTTGGTGCGGGCCAGGTCGCGCTGGGTGGGCGTTCCGGCATTGGCGCGTGCCAGGCTGTCCTGCCGCGCCAGTTCGGTGCGGGCATAGGCCAGGTTCGCCTGCTCCTGGCGCAGCGCGGCGCGGGCCTGGGCCAGCGCGCCCTGCGCCTGATCGCGCCCGGCCTGCTGGCTGGTATTGTCGAGCACGAACAGCAGATCGCCGCGCTTCACCACCTGGCCGCGCTCGACCTTGAGATCGGTCAGCCATCCGGCCTGCGGCGCGGCGGCCATCGCGCTGTCGCCCTCGGCATAGCCCAGCCAGCCTTCTTCCGGCTTTTCGCCGCAAGCGCCCAGCGCCAGCAAAAGGACGAGAACAAGGCGCTTCATGGCGCGGCTCCTGATAAAGGGTCGTGGGGCACGGCCAGGCCGCGCAAGAGTGTCTGGATGTGGGTTTCCGACAAGCCCTCATAGTCATAGGGCGTATCGTCGAACTTGCCGAAGACGGTGCGCCACAACACCATGACCAGGAATGGCGCGGCGCACAGCCGTGCGGCATGGCCGGGATCCACGGGGCGGAATTCGCCCTGGGCGATACCGCGCCGGATGATGGTCTCGAACAGCGCCAGGCCGCGATCGATGATCTCGCGCCGCCAGAATTCGGCCAGTTCGGGGAAGGTGCCCGCCTCCGCCAGCAGCACGCGTGGCAACACGATGCGGTCGCTGGTGCGGGCGAAATCGCTCATCGCCCCGATCACCAGACGCAGCAGGTCGGCCGCCTTGCCGTCGCTGGCATTGACCTGTGCCAGGATCTCGGTCATCCGCTCGCCGATGGACTGGCGGGCCAGCGCCTTGAACACCGCTTCCTTGCTGTCGAAATACAGATAGATGGTGCCCTTGGTGATGCCGGCGCGGGCGGCGATGTCGTCCATGCGGGTGCGGGCAAAACCCTTTTGCGCGAAGCAGATCAGAGCCGCCTCCAGGATTTCGGGGGCGCGCGCCTCCTTGCGGCGGGTCCAGCGCTGGGTGGCCATGCCGCAATTAGTAACTGACCAGTCAGTAATTACAATAACAGATAATATCTTTTGAAATCAACAC
>CALDFO010000561.1 GCA_937942205.1 uncultured Alphaproteobacteria bacterium | reverse complement strand
CGGCACCTTTTCGTCCGGCATATTTTCTTTGTCCGGCATCGCCGTTCTCCTTGCCACGGGCCCGGCAACCGATCGCCGCCGGCGCTTCCATGCCATGTCAGTACAATCCGCGCGGAATATCCAGTCATATGACCGCCGCGGACGGCGGCACGCAGCCGCATCGCCCGATGCCCGCGCGCAGGTTCCCGCCACCCGCCGGCGGCTTCACGGCCGTGGCGCGGGCGCCGGAAGCGTCAGACCTCCAGCGCCTCGGTCAGGTCGCCGGGGGCGAAGCCCGCGCGTGACGTCATGGCCCGGTCGCGCATCTTCAACCCCGCCAGCTTGGGCAGATCCCACCGCCGGGTGATGAAGCGCAGGATGGAGCCGGTGTCATAGACCGTATGCTCGACATGGCCTTTGCGGACATGCGGCGAGATCAGAAGGGCGGGAATGCGCGAGCCGGGGCCCCAGCGGTCGGCCTTGGGCGGCGCGACATGGTCCCACCAGCCGCCATTCTCGTCGAAGGTCACGATCACCAGCATGCCCGGCCATTGCGGCGAGGCCCGCAGGGTCTGCACCGCGGCGGCGATATGATTGTCGCCGGCCGCGACATCGGAATAGCCCGCATGCATGTTGAGGTCGCCCTGCGGCTTGTAGAAGCTGACGGCGGGCAGCTTGCCGTCCCGGGCATCGGCCAGGAAGCGGTTGGTGTCCGGCGTGCTGCCCAGGCCGCCGTCGCGCAGGCATTTGTCCCGATCTGGCGTGCCCGGCGCGAAGCTGGCGAAATAGTTCATCGGCTGGTGATGCAACTGGAAATTGGGCGAGGGCGGGAAGGTCTTGCGCGGCGCGGTCTCGCCGTCCAGCGCCGCCTGCCAGGCGCCCGCATACCAGGCCCATTCCACGCCCTTGCGCGAGAGCAGGTCGCCGATGGTGTCGTGGGTCTGCGGCGGCAGGCGCAAGGGGCTGCTTTCGTCGCGGGTGGTGGGCGGATAGGGCGGCATCATGGTGTTGACCGCCCAGAAGTCGGGCGAGATGTTGTTGGCGGCGAATTTGGGCGGGCCGTCCATCGCGCTGGCGGGCGCGTCCTTCTGCAGCTTCAGCCGGGTGCCCTTCGGTCCATCCTCCACCTGCGCGATTAGATGCGCCGCCGGGCTGGTGTCGGCATTGGGATAATAGGGCGGCTGGGCGCAGATCAGATACTGATGGTTGAGGAACGAGCCGCCAAAGGCGCCCATGAAGAAGTTGTCGCAGAGGGTGAATTCGCGCGCCAGCCCGGCCAGCTTGGTCTCGGCGGCGGTGTCGCCATACTGGCCCATCACCAGCGCGCCGCTGTCGCCCCAGGCGACGAAGCCGTCGTTGCGCCCGCCATTGATCTGCATCTGGTTGTGATAGAAGGCGTGCACCAGATCGCGCGTCACCAGCCCGTGCGGCAGCAATTCGCCCGCGGGCGTGCGCAGGACGAAGGGGCCGTTGTCCAGCCCCTTGATGGCGTCCGGCCCGATCTGGTGCGTCACGCCGCCCACCGTCTGCTCGGTCGGCACCAGACCGCCCCAGATGGGCGGCAACGCGGCCAGCGGCTTTCCGTCCCGGTCCTTCTGGATCAGTCTTTCCTTCGATACGGATGACAGCGGCGACTGCAGGCCGGGAAAATTGTGGAACAGGTTGTTGAAGCTGCGGTTCTCGGCATAGATCACCACCACGGTGTGGATTTTCTCCCGCAGGGCCGCATCCACCTGGCGCCGGGTGCGCGCCTGCGCCTGGTTGGCGGCGAGACCGGTCGCGGCCGCCATGCCGCCCAGCATGGCGCGGCGGGTGGGCAGAAGGGATTTGCGGGAACGCCGTTTCGCGGACATGAAGAACCCCAGCAGGCAGGAATTGCAGCGGCCGGGAGAATGCCGGAACCCGGGCGGGCCTGTCCACGCCGGATGCGCGATCCTGACGGGTTATATCAGCGGTGATGTTGATGACGATGTTGACGGGCGTTTTCGCCGCATGGACGCCCTTCCGCGCCCGGCTTAGAGCGCGCCCATGACCGCCCGCCCCCATCTCCATCGTTCCGATATCCGTCCTGACACCCATCCCGGCATCGTCCATCTGGCGCTGGCCGTGGGCGGTTTCGCCATCGGCACCACCGAATTCGCCAGCATGAGTCTGGTGCCCTATTTCGCGCCCGACCTGGGGATCGATATTCCCACCGCCGGTCATGTCATCAGCGCCTATGCCCTGGGGGTGGTGTTCGGCGCACCGCTGATCGCGGTGCTGTTCGCCCGCACGCCGCGTCGCACGCTGCTGGTGGGGCTGATGGCTCTGTTCGCGCTGGCCAACGGCCTGTCGGGGTTGGCGCCGTCCTATCGCTGGATGCTGCTGTTCCGCTTTCTCAGCGGCGTGCCGCATGGCGCCTATTTCGGCGTCGCCATGCTGGTGGCGGCCTCGCTGGTGCCGTTCGGGCAGCGGACCCAGGCGGCGGCGCGGGTGCTGCTGGGCCTGACCGTCGCCACCATCGTCGGCGTGCCGCTGGCAAGCTGGCTGGGCCTGGCGGTCGGCTGGCGCTGGGGCTTCGGCTTGGTGGCGCTGCTGGCCCTGCTCACGGCGCTGCTGGTGCGGATCTATGCGCCGCACCACGCGCCGGGCGAGGGTGCCAGCCCGCTGAAGGAGCTGGGTGCGCTGAAGAACCGGCAGGTCTGGCTGACCCTGGCGATCGGCGCCATCGGCTTTGGCGGCCTGTTCGCGGTCTATACCTATCTGGCCAACACGCTGCTGGAGGTCACGCGGGTGGGGCCGGAGGTCCTGCCGCTGGTGCTGGCGGTGTTCGGCATCGGCATGACGCTGGGCAACATCGTCATTCCCCGCTTCGCCGACCGCGCCCTGATGCCCACGGCGGGCTGGCTGCTGGTCTGGTCGGCGGCGATGCTGGCGCTGTACACGCTGGCCGCCGCCAATATCTGGACCATCATGGCCAGTGTCTTCGCCATCGGACTGGGCGGCGCGCTGGCCACCACGCTGCAGACGCGCCTGATGGATGTGGCGGGCGAGGCACAGACCCTGGCGGCGGCGCTGAATCATTCCGCCTTCAATGTCGCCAATGCCCTGGGCCCGTTCCTGGGCGGGCTGGCCATCGCGGCGGGCTTCGGACTGACCTCCACCGGTCTGGTCGGCAGCGCGCTGGCCCTGGGCGGGCTGGCGATCTGGGCCGTGGCCCGCGCCATAGCCGATCAGAAGCCCGATCCAAGACCGGATCAGAGATAAGGCATCAGCAGGCGCGCCGCCGCGTTGCGGATCCGCTTCCACATCGGCTCGCGGGCCAGATCTTCCGGCGTGATGCGCCGCGCCGCCGCGATCTTGGCGTCAATGATGGCGTCCACCTGCCGGGTGAAATCGCGGCCGGCACATTCCAGGTCGAACTCGAAATTCAGCCGGAAGCTGCGGGTGTCCCAGTTGGAGCTGCCGATCAGGCTCCATTCCCCGTCCACCGTGCAGAGCTTGGAATGGTCGAAGGGCGGCGGCGTCAGGAAGAAGTCGGCGCGCACATGCTGGAAGAACCGCAGATGGGCCCGCATCGCCCAATCCATGATGACCTGGTCGCTGACCTGGGGCAGGATGATTTCCACCTGGACGCCGCGCAGCCAGGCCTGGGCGATGGCGAATTGCAGCCGCTGTTCGGGCAGGAAATAGGGCGTGACGATCCGCACCCGCTTCCTGGCGAGGGACAGCGCCGCCCCCAGGATATACTCGATCTTGTAGATATCGGCGTCGGGACCGGAGCGCAGGCCGCGGGCGAACACCGCGCCTTTCTGCTCCAGGTCCGGCCACCAATGGTCCTGATCCAGCATCTCCTCGGTGGCGAAGGTCCAGTCGCGGGCCAGAGTGTCCATCAGTTCGCGCACGACCGGACCCTCGACGCGGAAATGCACATCCTGCACCCGGCGTTTCTTCCGCCGCGCCGCGCAATTCTCGATCCCGATATTGATGCCGCCGACAAAGCCGACGCGGCCGTCCACCACCAGCAGCTTGCGGTGGTTGCGCATGTTGAGGAACGGCATCCGCCAGGGCAGCCAGGTATGCAGGAAGCGCGCGCTGGGAACGCCCGCCCGGCGCAACCGGATCAGGATGCCGGAGACGAAATAGCCCGCGCCCACGCCGTCCAGCAGCACCCGCACCGCCACGCCCCGCCGGTGGGCCGCGATCAGCGCGTCGACGAATTCGCCTCCCGCCGCATCGTCGCGGAAGATATAGGAGGCCAGCGCGATGCCGTGCCGCGCCTGGCGGATGGCGTCCAGCATGGCGGGATAGGCTTCATCGCCATCGCGCAGGACCGTCACCGCGTTGCCCTGGGTCAGGGGGCTGCCGGTGACGCGGGCGCTGACCTGGCAGAGCAGGACGATGTTGGGGTCCGCATCGGTATGTCCCTGGGCGTGGCGCGGCTCGGCCTGCCGGTCCCGCAGCCGCATCTTGAGGGCGCGCCGGGTAACGCGGTTGATGCCGAACAGGTAATACAGCAGGGAGCCGAAAACCGGCGACAGCCAGGCCGCCGCGATCCAGCCCAGGGCGGTCCGCACCTCGCTTTTCTTGAGCAGGACATCCGCCGTCACGGTCGCCGCCAGCCCCACATGGACCAGCAGGACCAGCACCTCCAGCCAGAGCCATGGCCAGTCTATGGTCAGGGGAAACATTTTCCGCGCACCGGTTTCTTGTTATGATAACAAGGCTTAACACCATTTGACTGGAAACCGGACGGGCCGTCACCAGTTAAATCGGTGAAGGACACGCATGACACCTGGCTTTTACCCCGGCGAAGACCCCCAATCCCTGCGTATCGTGAGCTGGAACCTGCTGCGCCGGGTCGGCGCGGCGGTGGAGGATGTCGCCAGGCTGGTGCACGCCCACAAGCCCGATCTGCTGCTGCTTCAGGAAGCGACGGAGGAGATCGCCGGACTGCCCGGCCTGGTGGGCGGGCATTTCTTCCGCCATCCCATGCAGTCGCGCATCTATGGCCTGGCGGCCTGGAGCCCGCACGAATTTCCCGCCTCGACCGCGCTCAGGCTGCCCGCCTCGATCCTGCCGGGCCGGGTGCCGCCGCGTCTGGCCCAG
Organism: uncultured Alphaproteobacteria bacterium; assembly: GCA_937942205.1. Classification (GTDB taxonomy): domain Bacteria; phylum Pseudomonadota; class Alphaproteobacteria; order Micropepsales; family Micropepsaceae; genus Rhizomicrobium. The sequence continues at coordinate 11,346 of CALDFO010000561.1, read as the reverse complement.
CTGATCTCCTTTCGTGGCGTCACCATCGCCAATGTCCATCTCAGCCACGGCCAGTTCCTCAACCGGTTCCAGCTTCGCCACATCATGGAGCAGATGGAAGGTCCGGCCGCCATCATCGGCGATTTCAACGCGCTGGGGCCGGTGGGCTTTCAGGGCTTCCGCGATATCGGTCCGCGCCGTCACACCCATCGCGCCGGCAATATCCTGGCGGTGCGGCTGGACCGCTGCATCGCGCGCGATATCGCCTGTCATGCCTCCGAGGTGCTGGACAAGGGACCGTCCGACCATCATCCGATGGTGCTGGACATGCGCGCCGCCGCGGCGGTGCTGCCCAGCCTGGAGGACAGCCCGCTGTTCGCGGGGTGAGGCGCGCCGGTCAGAGCTTCAGACTCGCGGCAGCCCGTTCCAGATTGACGGCGGTGCTCGCCAGCATCTCGGCCAGCGGCCGTTCTTCCCGGTTGATGGAATAGGCCGCCTTCAGGCCGATGGCTTTCACGTCATCGGGTGAGGCCGACAGCTTTCCGCACAGCGCGATCACCGGGGTATCCCCGGCGCGGCCGCACAGGCCCTGGATCAGCTTGCCCTGTGCGCTCTGGCCGTCCAGATGGCCTTCGCCGGTGATGATCAGGTCGGCCCGGCGCGCTGCCGCATCAAAGCCGGTCATGTCCAGCACGATCTCGATGCCCCGCCGCAGGGTGGCGTCCAGGAACGCCATCGCGCCGAAGCCGAGGCCGCCCGCCGCGCCCGCGCCCGGCGTCTGGGCGATGTTCTTGCCCAGCTGGGTTTCGACCAGCGCCGCGATGTGGCGCAGACCCGCATCCAGTCCGGTCAGCGTCTCCTGCGTGCCGCCTTTCTGCGGGCCATAGATCCAGGCCGCGCCGCTGGGACCGTAGAGCGGATTGGTCACGTCGCACAGCACTTCCACCCGCGCGAAGGGCGGCGGCTGGGACACAAGCCTGGCGATGCGCGCCATGTTGCCGCCGACCGGCTCCAGAGGCTGGCCGTCGGCATCCAGGAATCGCCAGCCCAGCGCCGCCGCCGCGCCGATGCCCGCATCGTTGGTGGCGCTGCCGCCGATCGCCAGCAGCACATGCGCCACGCCGCGCCGTTTCGCATCGGCCAGCATCTGGCCGGTGCCGAAGGTCGAAGTCTTGCGCGGATCGCGTTCCGCCAGTGTCAGGCGTTGCAGGCCGGAGGCTTCCGCCATCTCGATCACGGCGGTGCGGCTGTCGGCCGACAGGCCATAGCGGCCGCAAATGGGGCGGCCCAGCGGATCGGACACCTCCATCTCGACCCAGCCCAGGCCCAGCGGGCCGCGCAGCACGTCCAGCAGGCCCTCGCCGCCGTCCGACAGCGGCATTTCGGTGATGGCGGCGTCGGGATGGGCTTTTTTCAGGCCGCCGGCGATGGCGCGGCAGACGCCGTCGGCGGCCAGGGCGTCCTTGAAGGAGTCACACGCAACGAGAATGTTCATGGCCGCGGGTTATAGCCGAACTTCACCCCGCGAAACCACCATCGGCGAGATAGGCCGTCTCCTCCGGCGTGGGGGCGCGGCCCATCACCGCGTTGCGGTGGGGAAAGCGGCCGAAGCGTACGATCAGGTCGCGGTGCAGGATCGCCCATTTCAGGCTGTCGGCGTCCCCCAGCCGCGTGAACAGCGCCACGGCGCGGTCCTGCGAGGCCATCTCCTCATGATGCTCGAAGGGCAGATAGAAGAAGGCGCGCAGCGATGTCTCCGTCACCTGGTCGAAACCCTTGGCCAAAGCGCGGTCGGCCACTTCCCGCGCCAGCGCGTCGGTGGCGAAGGCATGGGCCGAGCCGCGATAGATGTTGCGGGGAAACTGGTCGGTCAGCAGCAACAGCGCCAGCGCCCCCACCGCGTCATCCTCCCAGGCGAACAGCTTGCCGCAGGATGCCGCGTGATGCGCCTTGGCGAACCGGTCGCGGATCTGGCCGTCGAAACCGGGATCGGCGGCGAACCATTTTTTCGGACCCGCCGCGCGCCAGAAGGCGATGACGGCGGCGGGGTCGGTATCGATCAGCATGACGGGCTCCGGGGCTTTCGCAAGACAACGATTGCCGCAAGACAACGATTGTCGGGATTTCATGTTCCGGGTCAAATTTTCTGGTTTGATGACGCCATGACGATTCTGCGCCTTGCCGCCCTGCTGGGGCTTGTCCTTGTGGCGGGCGGCCAAAGCCCGCCCGAAAACGCCTTGCCCGGAAACGCCTTGTCTGAAAAGGAATTCACCGAATGTCCCGAATGCCCGCGCATGGTGGGCATTCCGGCGGGCCGGTTCCTGATGGGCAGCCCGGCGAACGAACCGGGCCGCTTCGATTCCGAAGGGCCGCAGCACGCCGTCAGCGTCAAGGCGTTCGCGCTGGGCAAATATCCCGTCACCAGCGCGCAGTTCATGGCCTTTCTGGCCGCCACCGGCTATCGCCCGCAGCCCTGCAACGCCATGCTGGGACTGGGATGGCGCATCATCGGGCGCGGACTGGTGCAGACGCCCTCGGATGTGGAGCCGCCGCTATGGCCCGCCGTCTGCCTCGACTGGAAGGATGCCGAAGCCTATATCGCCTGGCTGAACCAGCGGGCCCGCGCCGCGCGTCCCGCCTTGGCGGCGCGCAAGGACGGTCCTTATCGCCTACCCAGCGAGGCGGAATGGGAATATGCCGCCCGCGCCGGAACCGTGACGGCGCGCTGGTGGGGCGCCGATATCGGCAGCGGCAACGCCAACTGCAACGGTTGCGGCACGGCGTCGGACAACACGTTGCTGGCCAAGGTGGACGCCTTTGCGCCCAATCCCTTTGGCGTCGTCGGCATGTTGGGCAATGCCTGGGAATGGACCGCCGATTGCTGGCATCCCTCCTATACCGGCGCGCCCGTCGATGGCCGCGCCTGGACGGAAAGTTTCTGCACCCGGCGCGCGATCCGCGGCGGCGCCTGGAACAATGTGCCGATTTTCATCCGCAGCGCCGTGCGGGCCGGGGCGGGCGAAAGCGGCTCGGGCGATTACGACTATTCCACCCTGACTGGATTCCGGGTGGCGCGAAGTTTGCCTTAGTTATTTTGACCCCCTCCGGTTTCAGCTTTCGCTCGCCTCCCAAGAGGTCGGCTTCGCACGCTGAAACCACCTCCCCCTCCAGCGTGCTGACGCACGCGAGGGGGAGGAGGGCCTGTGCCTAGCCACAAAAAACACGGACCCGCCTCCCCCTTGTGCGCGCAGCGCACCCAAAGGGGGAGGTGGTTTCAACGAGCGAGGCATGTGCGACGGCGAGAGCCGGAGCAGCCGAGCGGAAGTTGAAACCGGAGGGGTCATTCAACGAAGAGCATTTTTTGGATCGAGATTGATCGTGAGCACCTGCGTGCGTGGCGTCACGCCCGCCGGAAAGGTGATGGGCGAGGCCAGCAGCGCCGCGTCGCGCGCCGACAGCGCCATGTTGCGGAAAGCGCGGTCGGTGTGAAAGCGCGCCTGGTCCAGGATCGTCACCTCCTCGACCACGCCGGACTTGGCCAGCCGCAGCCGCACCGCCACCGGCAGGTCGCGCGCGCCGGGCAGCGCCAGGTCGGGCAGCCAGCGACGCAATATCTGCGCCCGGATGTAATCGCGCAGCGCATAATTGCCTTCGCCATCGTCCGCCGCGCCGCCCGCATCGGGCGCGCCGCTGGTTTGGGCATTGGGCAAGGAGCGGTCCGGGCTTTTCGCCTGGGCCAGCCGCGCCAGTTGCGTCGCCAGCGCATCCGGTGCCGGGCGTCTGCCGTCGGGCCGGACTCCGGCGCGGCTGGGCGCGGCATCGGGCTGGGGCCGGGCGATCTGCAGCCGCGCCGCCGGCGGGGCGGCGCTGCTGCCCGGTGTCAGCGCGCCGCCGATCACCAGGTCCACGGGCAGGGCGGTGAAATCGGTCTGGGGCAGGACCGGCCGGTGCGCCAGGTACCACAGCGCCGCCAGCAGCGCCGCGCCATGCAGCGCCAGCGCCAGCAGCCAGGACCGGGCGATGGCGCGCCAGTCCCTGCCGGTGTGACGGGGCGTGAAAAGGGCCTCCATGGTCCCACTCTAGGAATTAACCGGGGGCTGCGCTATTCAGCACAGATGAAGATCAAGCTCTATCAGAACGATTTGCCCGACGGGCTGGACCTGGGGCCGGTCGTCGCCATCGACACCGAAACGCTGGGCCTGAACCCGTTCCGCGACCGGTTGTGCCTGGCGCAACTGTCGTCGGGCGACGGCGTCTGCCATGCGGTGCAGTTCGCGGCGAATAAATATGACGCGCCCAATCTGAAACGGATGCTGACCGATCCGGCGACCACCAAGCTGTTTCATTTCGCCCGGTTCGACATCGCCATGTTCCGCCGCCATCTGGGGGTGGACTGCAAGCCGGTCTATTGCACCAAGATCGTCTCCAAGCTGGTGCGCACCTATACCGACCGCCACGGGCTGAAAGACCTGGTGCGCGAGCTGCTGGGCGTGGAGCTGTCCAAGGAGCAGCAATCCTCCGACTGGGGCGCGCCGGAGCTGAGCGAAAAGCAGCTGTCCTATGCCGCCAACGATGTCGCCCATCTGCACCAGCTCAAGACCGTGCTGGACGCCATGCTGGCGCGCGAGGGCCGCACCGGGCTGGCCCAGGCCTGTTTCGATTTCCTGCCCACCCGCGCCGCGCTGGATTTGGCGGGGTGGGAAGGCACCGACATCTTCGCGCATTGAGAGCGCCGGTCCGCGCAGCGGATGAGCAGGTCCGGTGGACCTGCGAAAGGCACGAGCGCCGCGAGCCAAAGCGAGCGGCACGCGGCGGCGCGCGCGACGCTCCCGCCTCGCTGCGCTCGGCCAGCGCCAGCTTTTCTAATTCGCGTTGCTCATAAGAAAAGCTAGGCGTACTCACGCCGCAAAATCCCTCGCGCCGCGACACGCCGCAAAATCCTCGCGTCGCGCGGGTGGCGGAAATCTGCCCGTCTTGCTCTCAAGGCCATTTCGCGCGAAAATTGGCACGAAATTCGCTTAACCATGCGGCTTGCCCCCCAACGGCCGGTGGAGTTGCGATTATTACATTATAAAACAAAGGCTTACATGACGCCCTCCAAGGCCAGCCTCCAGCCTGTTCCCGCCGCGCCGGCGTCCGCCGATCTTGCCGCCGCTCGCCGGGTGCTGGCGACCGCCAGCGACGCGCTGCAAACCCTTGCGGCGGCGTTGAATGGCGATTTCACCCGGGCGCTGGATGTCATGACCGGGGCGACGGGCCGGGTGATCGTCAGCGGCATGGGCAAGTCCGGCCATGTCGCGCGCAAGATCGCCGCCACCTTCTCCTCCACCGGCACGCCCGCCTATTTCGTCCACCCCGCCGAGGCCAGCCATGGCGACATGGGCGCGGTGACCCGCCAGGATGTGCTGCTGCTGCTGTCCTGGGGCGGCGAGACGGCGGAACTGTCCGACCTCATCACCTATGCCAAGCGGTTCCGCATTCCGATCATCGCCATCGGCGCCAATCCGGACTCCACATTGATCAAGTCCGCCGATGTGAAGCTGGTGCTGCCGCGCGCGCCCGAAGCCTGTCCGATGGGCCTGGCCCCCACCACCTCCACCACCATGATGCTGGCGCTGGGCGACGCCCTGGCGGTGGCGCTGATGGAGCGCAAGGGCTTTTCGCCCGATCAGTATCGCGACTTTCATCCCGGCGGCAGCCTGGGGCGCGCCCTGGTCCGGGTGCGCGACCTGATGCATGGCGCGGGCGAACTGCCTTTGTGCCGGGAAGACGCCGCCATGCGCGAGGTGCTGCTGACCATGGCCTCCGGGCGGCTGGGCTGTGTCGGCGTGGTGGATGCCGGGGGCGCGCTGGTGGGCATCGTCACCGACGGCGATATCCGCCGCCATGCCGAGGGCATCGAAAAGCTGACGGCGCGGGATGTGATGACGCGCGGCCCGCAGATCGCCGATCCCGAGCAGCTTGCCGTCGAGGCGCTGGCGCTGATGACCGAGCGCAAGATCACCCAGCTTTTCGTGCTGGCCGAAGGGTCGCCCGCGCCGCTGGGGGTCTTGCACATCCATGACTGCCTGCGGGCCGGGCTTGCATGATGGCGGCCGGGCCGACATCGGAACAGGAGCCCGGCCACGGTTACGACTGGTCGGCCCGTATCCGCACCACCGCGCTGGAGGCCCATCGCTATTCCCGTTTCGTGGTGGTGATGAAAAAGGTGCTGTCGCTGGGCGCCTTCCTGATCATCGCCGCCGTGCTGGCCTTTTTCTTCGTCGCCCGCCAGCCGCGACAGCTTCAATTCTCCTATGAGACGATGGGGCGGGTGGAAAACGACCTGGCCATGATCAAGCCGCGCCTGACCGGGGCCGACGACAAGGGCCATCCCTTTGTCATCACCGCCGACCAGGCGGTGCAGGATTCGAAGAACGCCAAGAAGGCGACCCTCACCAATATCGAGGCCGACCTGGCGCTGGATGCGCAGAACTGGCTCAACGCCCGCGCCAGGACCGGCATGGTGGACATGGCGGCGGGCAAGTTGGAGATGGGCGGCGGCATCTCGGTCTTCACCGACACCGGCTATGAGCTGCACACCAAGGCCGCCGCGATGGACCTGAAGAAAAGTGTGGTGCACGGCCATGATCCGGTGACGGGACAGGGCCCGGACGGCACCCTGCGGGCCGACGGTTTCCATGCCGACCGCGCCACCAACATCCTCACCTTGTCGGGCAATGTCCGCATGACCATCACCGGAACCAGCAAATGAAGAAGATTGCCGCTTTCCTGTTCGCCTTCGCCGCGGGACTGGCCCTGGCCGGCCAGGTTCAGGCGCAGACTCAGACCCAGGCGCAAGCCCAGACACAGGCTCCGGCCAGGAAGCCCGTCGCGCCCAGCGCCAGCAACGCGCCCATCAACATCTCGTCGGACACCTTCCAGGCCGACCTCAACGGCAAGACCGGCACCTGGCAGGGCAATGTCGTGGTGGCCCAGGGCGACATGAAGCTGCGCGCCAATTCGGTCCGCATGACCACGGTGGACGGCAAGGCCGACAAGGTGCTGGCCAGCGGCAATGTGGTGGTGGATTCGCCCAGATCCGGCACCGCCACCGGCGACAATGGCGTCTACAATGTCGGTCCGCGCACCGTGGTGATGACGGGCAATGTGGTGCTGAAAAAGGGCCGCGACGTGATGCGCGGGGCCCAGCTCACCGTCAATCTGGCGACCGGCCAGGCGATGCTGGGCGGCGGCGCCCGCCCACCGGGCGCGCCCGCCCAGGGCGGCCGGGTGCAGGGCGTTTTCATCCCCAACAGCCAGTGACGGAGCGTGCAATTCATGACCGCCCTTTCATGGTTCCTTAAGCACAAACAGGCATGGTTTTTGCGATGACCGATACAACTTCAGAAATACCCGGCGAATCCGCGGAGTCCTTGCGCCTTGTCGAAGGCGGCAAGGGGCTGGTGGTGTCGCGCATCGGCAAGAGTTTCAACAAGCGTCCCGTGGTGCGTTCGGTTAGCCTTTCGTTAAAGCGGGGCGAGGCGGTGGGCCTGCTGGGCCCCAACGGCGCGGGCAAGACCACCTGTTTTTACATGATCACCGGCCTGATCGCCGCCGATACCGGCTCGATCGAGGTAGACGGCCATGACGTCACCAAGCTGCCCATGTACCGCCGCGCCCGGCTGGGCATCGGTTACCTGCCGCAGGAAGCCTCCATTTTCCGGGGCCTGACCGCCGAGCAGAATATCCGCGCCTGCGCCGAACTGCTGGAGCCGGACGGCGCCCGCCTGGAAGCGATGGTCGAGGCGCTGCTGGCCGAGTTCGGCATCACCCATATCCGCAACACGCCTTCGGTGGCGCTGTCGGGCGGCGAGCGTCGCCGCGTCGAGATCGCCCGCTGCCTGGCCACCCATCCCTCCTACATCCTGCTGGACGAGCCTTTCGCGGGCATCGATCCCATCGCGGTGGGCGAGATCCGCGATCTGGTCAAGCATCTGAAGGAGCGGGGCATCGGTGTGCTGATCACCGACCACAATGTGCGCGACGCGCTGGATGTGATCGACCGCGCCTACATTCTGCATGACGGGCGCGTGCTCAAGGAAGGCACGCCCGCCGAGATCGTCGCGGACCGCGATGTGCGCCGCGTCTATCTGGGCGAGAAATTCTCTCTATAGGGCATCATGGCTGGGGTAGGTCAGAGACTCGAGATACGGCAGGGCCAGTCGCTGGTCATGACGCCGCAATTGCAGCAGGCGATCAAGCTGCTGCAATTGTCGAATGTCGAGCTGGCCGAATATTGCGAAGCCGAGCTGGAAAAGAATCCGCTGCTGGAGCGCGACGACCGCGACGCCGCGCCGGTGGCCGAGCATGAGACGCCGGACGCCGCCGCCGCGGGCGAGCGCGCCGACGAGGCTCTGAACCGCGACGACTTCTCCCGCGCCTCGGACATGGACGAGGCGGCGCACGACAATATGTATGACGGCGACCTGCCGACCTCGCGCCTGGCCGAAGGCCCGGCGGCGGGATCGCTGACCGACTGGACCACGGTGAAGTCCGGCAACGCCTATGAGGGCGAAGACGGTCTGGAATCCACCGTCGCCGCCCAGGCCTCGCTGAAGGATCATCTGGAAAGCCAGCTGTCCATCGCCGCCCTGCTGCCGGAGGATCGCATGATCCTGATGGCGTTGATCGACGCGGTGGACGAGGCCGGTTATCTGCGCGCCGACCTGCTGGATCTCGCCAACCGCCTGGGCACCGAACTGGAAGACGTGCAGGCGGTGCTGGGCGTGCTGCAGGGCTTCGATCCCGTCGGCGTGGGCGCCCGCGACCTGGCCGAATGCCTGGCGCTGCAACTCAAGGCCCGCGACCGTTTCGATCCGGCCATGGTGGCGCTGCTGACCCGGCTGGATCTGGTCGCGCGCCGCGATATCGGCCAGCTCACCGCCCTGTGCGGCGTGGACGCCGAAGACATCGCCGACATGATCGCGGAAATCCGCCAGCTCAATCCCAAGCCGGGGCTGGTTTTCGGCAGCGAGCCGGTGACGCCGGTGGTGCCCGATGTGTTCGTGCGCGTCGGCCCGGACGGCGGCTGGCTGATCGAACTGAATTCCGACACCCTGCCGCGCCTGCTGGTCAACAACCAGTATTACGGCATCATCTCCCGGACGGCGCGCGACAAGGACAGCAAGAACTATCTGGCCGATTGCCTGAACAACGCCAACTGGCTGGTCAAAAGCCTGGACCAGCGCGCCCGCACCATCCTCAAGGTCGCCACCGAGATCGTGCGCCACCAGGACGGTTTCCTCACCCATGGCGTGCGCCACCTGCGGCCGCTGAACCTGCGGATCATCGCCGACGCCATCTCGATGCACGAATCCACGGTCAGCCGCGTCACCTCCAACAAGTATATCGCCACGCCGCGCGGCCTGTTCGAGCTGAAATACTTCTTCACCGCTTCCATCCAGTCGGTGAACGGCGCCGAGTCGCACAGCGCCGAAGCGGTGCGTGACCGCATCCGCGAAATGATCGAGAATGAGGAACCGCGCGAGATTCTCTCCGACGACCGCATCGTGGCGCTGCTGACCGCGGACGGTGTGAACATCGCGCGCCGCACGGTCGCCAAATACCGCGAAGCCCTGCGGATTCCTTCCTCCGTGGAGCGCCGCCGCCTCAAGGCGGGCGAAACGCCGCACGCGGCCTTCCGCTAAAAAAGCGGCGCGTCAAGGCTGGAATTGGCCGGTTCCGGCGGCCTAGATTGACATTGCGGGGACTGCGGCCTAAGAACCCGCCGCTTTCGGGCCGACCGGAAATCCCGGGGGCGTCATGGGGTCAGACCGCGCAAGCCGAGCCTGTTTTTGCGGCCCGCGGCCTTTACCGGGATAGTAGATGAACATCGCCGATCTGCTTGCGCCCGATGCCGTCATCCCGGCCCTGAAGGCACAATCCAAGAAACAGCTGCTGCAGGAACTGGCCGCGCGCGCGCACGGCCTGACGCGTGTTTCCGAACGCCGCATCCTGGAAACCCTGATTGAGCGCGAGCGCCTGGGAACCACCGGTGTCGGTTCGGGCATCGCCATCCCGCACGGCCGCATGTCGGAAGTCAAAGCCATCACCGGCATCTTCGCCCGTCTCGACGGCGCGATCGATTACGAGGCGGTGGACAGCCAGCCCGTCGACCTGGTGTTCATGCTGCTGGCCCCGGAGAATGCGGGCGCCGACCATCTCAAGGCGCTGGCCCGCGTGTCGCGCCTGCTGCGCGACAAGGGAATCTGCGAAAAGCTGCGCGCCGCCACCACGGCCGAAGCCATCTATGCCATCCTGACGGGGCATAAAGACGGCGGCACCGGTATGCAGGCCGCTTAATGAAGTGACCCCCTCCGCCCTTCGCTGGCTTAACCGCGCTGCGCGCTGGCCAGCACCGGGCACCTCCCCCTCCGGTGCGCGTGCCGCGCATGAAGGGGAGGGGATTTCGCTCACGCCACAAAATCCCTCGCGCCTGCTTGAAGTGACCCCCTCCGCCCTTCGCTGGCTTAACCGCGCTGCGCGCTGGCCAGCACCGGGCACCTCCCCCTCCGGTGCGCGTGCCGCGCATGAAGGGGAGGGGATTTCGCTTACGCCGCAAAATCCCTCGCGCCTGCTTGAAGTGGCCCCCTCCGCCCTTCGCTGGCTTAACCGCGCTGCGCGCTGGCCAGCTACGGGCACCTCCCCCTCCGGTGCGCGTGCCGCGCACGAGAGGGAGGGTTACTTCGCCGGTTTGGGCGGCGCGATCACCGACACCTTCTTGATCAGGATGGGCGTCACCGGCGCCTGGCCCGGCATCGGGCCGTCATCGCCCACCGCCACCTCGGCGATGGCGTCCACCACATCCATGCCCGCGACCACCTGGCCGAACACGGCATAGCCGGTGCCGTTGGCGGGGTCGCCGATCTGCTGGTCCAGCGAGAAACTGTTGTCCGACAGGTTGATGAAGAATTCCGCCGTGCCGCTGTCGGGCGCTTCGGCGCGCGCCATCGCCACCGTGCCGCGCAGGTTGGACAGGCCGTTATTGGCTTCCAGCGGCAGCGGGCCGGGCCGGATGCCGCGTCCCTTGCCGCCCGCCTCGAAGCTGCCCATCTGGATCACAAAGCCCTTGGCGACGCGATAGACCACCGTGCCGTCATAATGCCTGGCGCGCACATAGCGCACGATATGCGGCACCGTCCTGGGCGCGCGCACCGCGTCCAGTTGCAGGGTGATGTCGCCCATCGCGGTGGAGATCAGGATTTGCGGCCCGGTCATCACCGGATTGACCTTCTGCGCCGGCGCGGCCGGGTCGACGGGCGCGACCGGCGAGGTGGCGGGGTCCGCTTCCTGCGCCCATGCGGCGGCGGCGGGGGCGGTGAACAG
>CALDFO010000560.1 GCA_937942205.1 uncultured Alphaproteobacteria bacterium | reverse complement strand
CGATGGTGCCCGCCAGCGCCACCACCCGGGCGATCACCTGCCCCGTCAGATCATGGAAGTCCTGGGCCATCATGATCTCGGTCAAGTGCTCGTCCGCCGTCTGGGTGGCCTGCTCCACGTCCCGCAGGAAGTTCATGATCCGGCCCGTGGCGACCGCTGCCACCGGGTTCTTGACCATGGCGGCAATGACCTCCCGCGCCTCGGCGGCCAGGCTGTCATTGTGCGTCTTGGCCTGGTCCACGCGGTTGAGCACCTTCTCTGCGGCATCGCCCGTGAGGCGCGCGATGTAGGACAGGCGGCTTTGGGCGTCGGGCAGCTCCCCGACGGTGGCCGTCAACTGGTCGGCGTAGCCCAGTTCCTTCAGGGCGTCGTGGAGCTGGCGCGTCAGCTGGCCAATCTTGGTGTGGATGTTGTCGCCGTCGCCCGCCGGGGGGGCGGTTTCCTGAATATGGCCGTTGTCCATGGCGCTTACAACCCCAGTTTCTTGATGATCAGGGTGACCTTTTCTTCCAGGGTGGCCTTGGTGAAAGGTTTGACGATATAGCCCGCGGCACCTCCCTGGGCCGCAGCGACGATGTCTTCCTTGCGGGCCTCGGCCGTCACCATGAGGACGGGCAGGTGCTTGAGCTTGTCGTCACCCTTGATCTCGGCGAGCAACTGGAAGCCGTTCATGTTCGGCATATTGATGTCGGTGACGACGAAATCGAACTTGCTGTTGCGCAGCTTGTTGAGTGCGGCCACGCCGTCCTCGGCTTCATCGGCCTCGGTGAAGCCGCTTTCCTTGAGCAGGTTGCGCACGATGCGGCGCATCGTGGAGAAGTCGTCAACGATGAGGAAACGAAGGGGTGTGGTCACTTGGGACCCTTTCGGTCGGAAATATCTTCAAGAATTGTGGGGGAAGACCAGAGGCGTGACAAGTTGTTACCTCTGGACGTTTTCAGGGGGATTGTCGCTCTTTTCTTCGACCCATTGTGCCGCAGGAACCGTGGGTATGGTTTTCCCGAGCAGGCGCTCCTCGGCCTCGCGGGTCAGTACGGTGATGGTGATGCGCCGGTTGGTGGCTGCCCGGGGGTCTTCGGGCAGCAGCGGATCGCTGGCCGCCAGCCCCACCACGCGCGCCAGCTTGTCGTCGGGCATGCCCGCGGCCACCAGTTCGCGGCGGGAGGCGTTGGCCCTGTCGGCGGACAGCTCCCAGTTGCTGTAGCCGCGATCGCTGTTGCCATAGGGCATGGCGTCGGTGTGGCCGGCCAGGCTGATGCGGTTTTCCACTTCGGTCAGGGCGGAGCCTATGCCCCGCAGGATGTCGCGCATATAGGGTTTGACGAGAGCGCTGCCGCTGTCGAACATCGGGCGGTTCTGCGAATCCATCACCTGGATCTGAAGACCGTCGGGCGTGACATCCATGCGAATTTGCGCCCGGTACTCGTTCAGCAGGGAATTGGCGGTGATGACCGAGTCCACCCTGGCCTGAAGGGCCTTGATGCGCGCCTGGTCCTGGCGGGCCATTTCGGCGCGCATCTGCTCCGGCGTCATGCGGCGGTTCTTGTTCTCCACGGATTCGGAGCGACGCACCTGGCCGTGCACTTTCGAGAGGTCGTTACCGCCTCCGGGAACCACGCTGGAGCTGTTGCCCGAGCCGTCACCACCCGCCATGGCGACCTTCAGCGGCGAATTGAAATAGTCTGCGATCCCCTGCAGGTCGCCTTTGGCCGTGGAGCCGAGCAGCCACATCAGCAGGAAGAAGGCCATCATGGCCGTCACGAAGTCGGCATAGGCGATCTTCCAGGCTCCGCCATGGGCGGCATGCCCGCCCTTCTTGACCCGCTTGATGATGATGGGCTGGAGCTTTTTCTCTGCCATGGCTTGCAATGCGCGGCGCGGCGCTTATTTCTTGCCCTTCACGTGGCCTTCCAGTTCAATGAACGTTGGCCTGTCGCCTGAGAACAACACCTTGCGGCCAAACTCGATGGCCGTGGCGGGGTTATAGCCCTGCATGCTCGC
>CALDFO010000559.1 GCA_937942205.1 uncultured Alphaproteobacteria bacterium | reverse complement strand
TAGATTCCGTTGCCGGTGCGGGCCTTGGCGCCCTTGACGCCGCGGCCGGAGGTCTTGCCCAGGCCCGAGGACGAGCCGCGGCCGACCTTGGTCTTGGCCTTGTGCGCGCCGGGATTGTTGGCGATCTGATTGAGCTTCATTTTACCTCTCCATGGCCGGGCAGCGTCAGCGCGACCCGGCCATCCATTACTTCTTGTCTTCGACGATCTCGACGAGATGCTTGACGGCGTTGATCATGCCGCGCACCGATGGGGTATCTTCCAGCGTGCGGGTGCGGCTGATCTTGCCGAGCCCCAGGCCACGCAGGGTCTGGGCCTGAATTTCGGGCTTGCGGTTGGCGCTGCGGATCTGGCGCACCGTCACCGTCTTGCCGGAACCGGCCTTCTTGGTCGCTGCTTTCTTCTCGGCCATGATACTTATCTCTCTGTACTTTAGGCGATCGCTTCGGACGCGGGCGCGTCTTCACGGCGCGCCAGGATGTCCGAGACGCTGCGGCCACGGCGATTGGCCACCATGCGGGGGCTCTGCTGGTTCTTCAGCGCATCGAAGGTGGCGCGAACCATGTTGTAGGGGTTCGAGGTGCCCAGCGACTTGGACACAACGTCCGCCACGCCCAGCGCCTCGAACACCGCGCGCATCGGGCCGCCGGCGATGATGCCGGTACCGGCCGGAGCCGGACGCACCACCACCTTGCCCGCGCCGTGATGGCCGCGCACATCGTGATGCAGCGTGCGGCCGTCCTTCAGCGGAATGCGGACCATCGCCTTCTTGGCGTCGTCGGTCGCCTTGCGGATCGCTTCGGGCACTTCGCGCGCCTTGCCGTGGCCGAAACCGACCTTGCCGTTGCCGTCGCCGACAACCACCAGCGCGGCGAAGCCGAAGCGGCGGCCGCCCTTCACGACCTTGGCGACACGGTTGATGTGGACCAGCTTGTCGATCAGATCGTCAGCCTTTTCCTCACGATCGCGGCGGCCGCCACGGTTTTCACCACGGCCACGGCCCTCGCCGCGTCCACCACGTTCCCCACGGCCGCGATTTTCGCGCTGCGGTTCGCCCTGCTGGTTTTCAGTCGCCATCTTTATGATCCTTAGAATTCCAGACCGGCTTCACGCGCCGCGTCAGCGAGCGCCTTGATGCGCCCATGATAAATGTAGCCGCCACGGTCGAACATGACCTGGGTGACGCCGGCGGCCTTGGCGCGCTCGGCGATCGCCTTGCCGACCTGGCCGGCGGCTTCGACGTTGTAGCCCTTGCCCTTGGCGTCCTTCTCGTTGGTCGAGGCGGAGGCCAGGGTGACGGCCTGCACATCGTCGATCACCTGGGCGTAGATGTGCTTGCCGGAACGGAACACCGACAGGCGCGGACGGTTGCCGTGGGTGGCCAGACGGTGGCGGTTGCGCGACTGGCGCTTTTTGAAGAGAGCGTTGGTCATCTTACTTCTTCTTGCCTTCCTTGCGGCGGACATATTCGCCTTCGTAGCGCACGCCCTTGCCCTTATAGGGCTCCGGCGGACGCCAGGAGCGGATCTCGGCGGCGACCTGGCCGACCAGCTGCTTGTCCATGCCCGACACCGAGATCATGGTCGGCTTTTCGGTGACGATCGAAATGCCGTCCGGGATCGCATAGGGCACGTCATGGCTGAAGCCCAGCTGCAGGTTCAGGACCTTGCCCTGCACCGCGGCGCGATAGCCGACGCCCTGGATTTCCAGATTCTGCGTGAAGCCGGTGGTGACGCCGATCACCAGATTGTTCACCTGGGTGCGGGACAGGCCCCACATCTGGGCGGACTGTTCCATTTCCTTGCGGGGCGTGACGGTGATGCCGTCATCGCCCAGCGCCACGGCCACCTGCGGAACCAGCGTGACGCTGAGTTCGCCCTTGGGCCCCTTGACCTTGACGGTCTGACCCTCGACCGAGGCGGTGACGCCCTTGGGGAGCGCGACGGGTTTCTTGCCAATACGGGACATGACGGCTCCTTAGAACACCTGACAGAGAACTTCG
>CALDFO010000558.1 GCA_937942205.1 uncultured Alphaproteobacteria bacterium | reverse complement strand
GGCGACAATGCCCGCCGGCTGGCCACCAACCTGATCGGCCAATGGGTCAAGCGCCACGCCAGATATTCCGAGCCGGTCTGGTCGCCGCACATCATGGCCCGGCGCATGGCGCACATCTTCAGCCACGGCCGCCTGGTGGTGCTGAACTCCGAGATGATGTGGCGCTCGCGCCTGTTCGTGTCGCTGCGCGAACAGTCCCGCATGTTGGAGCGTATCTGCGGCGAGGCGCCGGACGGGCTGCCCCGGCTGGAAGCCGCCGCGGTGCTGGCGCTGTCGGGCATCTGCCTGGATGACAGCCCCCGGCGCATGGAGGCCGGGCTCAAGCGGCTGGAAGCGGAGATCGAGCGGCAGGTGCTGGCCGATGGCGGCCATGTCAGCCGTTCGCCGGAGGCGCTGCTGTCGGCCTATCGCCATGTCATCATGGTGATGGAGTCCCTCAGCGCCATCGGCGAGGAGCCGCCGCATGTGCTGCGCAACGCCCATGACCGCATGGCGCCGATGTTGCGCTTCTTCCGCCATGCCGATGGCGGGCTGGCCTGCTTCAATGGCGGCGCGGAAAGCGATGGCCGCATGATCGCGGGGCTCTTGGCGCGGGACGACATCCGCGGCCAGCCGTTCCAACATGCCCGCCACAGCGGCTATCAGCGGCTGTCGGCGGCCCGCACCCTGCTGCTGATGGATTGCGGTGGCGCGCCGCCGGGCTCCTTCGCGTTGGAGGCCCATGCCGGTTTCTGCGCCTTTGAACTGAGTTCCGGCAGCGACCGCATGATCGTCAACTGCGGCGCGGGCGGCTTGACCCATCCCAGCTGGAACTGGGCGCTGCGGGCCACCGCCGCCCACTCCACCCTGACGCTGGCCGACACCTCCAGCGCCGCCATCCTGCCGGCGGGCCTGCCGCGCGACCTGTTGGGACCGCGCCTGATGGGGGGGCCGGTGGCCCCGGCATCCCGCCGCCTGGAAACCGCCCAGGGCTGGAGCATCGAGGCGATGCACGACGCCTATGCCGCCGCCTTCGGCCTGCGCCATGAGCGCCAGATCACGCTGTCGCCGCAGGGCCTGATGGTGACGGGCCGCGACCGGCTGGCGCCGGTGGCGGGCCAGCCCGTCACGGGATTGACCTTTGCCGTGCGCTTCCATGTGCATCCCGATGTGCGGGTGTCGCGGCTGGAAGGCGGGGGGATTCTGCTCAAGCTGCCCAGCGGCGAGGGCTGGCGTTTCCGCGCCGGTGGCGGCCATCTGGAAGTCGAGGAAAGCGTCTATCTGGGCGGGCCGGTGGTGCGCCGGGCCGAGCAGCTGGTGGTCAGCGGAACGCTGACAGACGCCCCTGCGGAAATCGCATGGGTGTTTGAGCAAATCGGCGCATAGAAGCTTTCCTCCATCCGTCGCAGCTCAGGTCTGCTGGGCTGATGTGCGGCTTTTCTTTTGGTCGCGCGGCCTAACGCTTCGCTCCGCTACGCTGGGCCGACGCTCCCCGCGGGGGAAGGGAGCCTGTGCTCCTGTGCTTTAGCCGCATGTCTGGTGCTCTTTTTCCGGGTTGTTCCGCCCTTGGCGGCCATGTCAAAATGCGCCGCAAATCACCCAGCACGGTCCAGGAGTCCCGGTAATGGTCGAAATCATGCTGCCCAAGAACAGCCGGGTGAAAAAGGGCAAGGTGTGGCCGGCGGAAAAGGCGGCCAACGGCAAGAAGCCCAAGCGCACCAAGGAATTCAAGGTCTACCGCTACAATCCGGACGCGGGCGGCAACCCCACCATGGACACCTATACGGTGGACCTGGACAGCTGCGGCCCGATGGTGCTGGACGCGCTGATCAAGATCAAGAACGAGATCGATCCCACCCTGAGCTTCCGCCGCTCCTGCCGCGAAGGGGTGTGCGGTTCCTGCGCCATGAATATCGCGGGCGGCAACACCCTGGCCTGCACCAAGGCGATCAACGACTGCACCGGGGCGGTGTCGGTCTATCCGCTGCCGCACATGCCGGTGGTCAAGGATCTGGTGCCGGACTTGACCGGTTTCTATGCCCAGTACGCCTCCATCCAGCCCTATCTCAAGACCAGCACGGCGGAGCCGGAAAAGGAATGGAAGCAGAGCCCCCAGGACCGCGCCAAACTGGACGGGCTGTATGAGTGCATCCTGTGCGCCAGCTGCTCCACGGCGTGTCCCAGCTACTGGTGGAATTCCGACCGCTATCTGGGACCGGCGGCGCTGCTGCAATCCTATCGCTGGCTGATCGACAGCCGTGACGAGGCCACGGGCGAGCGGCTGGACGATCTGGAAGATCCCTTCCGCCTCTATCGCTGCCACACCATCATGAACTGCACCAACACCTGCCCCAAGGGATTGAACCCCGCCCAGGCGATCGGCGAGATCAAGCAGATGATGGTCAAGCGAAAGGCCTAAGAGCGTCGGCCCAGCGCAGCGTCAGGCCGCGCGACCGGAGTAAGAGCGTCGGCCCAGTGAAGCGTCAGGCCGCGCGACCGGAGTAAGAGCGCCGGCCCAGCGCAGCGTCAGGCCGCGCGACCAAATAGAAAGCGACCGCCCAGCGTAGCGTTAGGCCGCGCGACCGGAGTAAGAGCGTCGGCCCAGCGTGGTCGGGCGGCGCGACCAGGAAGGAAGTCCATATGTTCCCGGAACGGCTGACAAGCGGCTATCACGCCTTCTTGGACGGGCGGTTCGTGGAGGAGCAGGGACGCTACCGGCAGTTGGCCGACACGGGCCAGTCGCCCTCCATCATGGTGATCGGCTGCGTCGACAGCCGCGTCTCGCCCGAAGTGATTTTCGATTCCCCGCCCGGCGAACTGCTGGGGGCGCGCCATGTCGCCAATCTGGTGCCGCCGGTCGAGGAAGGCGGCGGCCACCATGGCACCAGCGCCGCCCTGGAATTCGCGGTGCGGGCCTTGCGCGTGCGGGACATCGTGGTGCTGGGGCACGCCTTTTGCGGCGGCATCCGGGCGTTCGCCGACGATTGCGATCCGCTGAGCGAAAGCGATTTCATCGGCCACTGGATGAGCCAGATCGCCCCCGCCGCCGACGCCATCGGCGTGCCCGGATCGGACTGGCGCGACTATCTGCAACAACTGGAGTTCGCCTCGGTGGACCTCAGCCTGAAGAACCTGATGACGTTTCCGTTCGTGAAGGCGGCGGTGGAGGCGGGTGATCTGACGCTGCACGGCGCCTATTTCGGCGTGGCCAGCGGCAAGCTGCTGGTGCGCAATCCCGCGACCGGCACCTTCGAGCCGGTTTAGGCCGTCTTGGACTGCATCCGGCGCCAGAGCAGCGCGCCCGCCAGATTGGCCAGCCAGCCATGCGGGTCGGCGCCAATCACCTTGACCACCATCTGCACCAGCTTCTGGATGTGCTTGCGGCGATAGACCGACATGGAGGCGGCGGCCGACTGGCGCGAATAGAGTTTGCGGCTGTAGGGCTTGGCGGTTTCCTCCTCCGCCCTGACATTGGCGCAGTAGAAAGCATAGGCCAGTTCGTCGTCGTCGCTTTCGCGCACCCGGCTCACCGCGATCCAGAGCTTTTTCCAGAAGCCCAGTTCGGGCTCCGGCTGGGTCTGCAGCAGGTCGTAGAACAGCTTGTAGTGGCGGTATTCGTCGGCGGCGATGCGCCCGGCGATTTCCTCCAGCACCGGCTCGTCGGTGGCGTCGCGGATGGCCGAGTAATAGGAGCTGGTGCCGCTTTCCACCACACAGCGGGCGATCATCTCGCCCCGGCGGGAACCGCGCACCGACACCGCGTCGTCGCCGCTGAAATGGGGCGGGGTATAGCCCTTGCGGAAGCGGGCGAAGGCGTCTTCCAGCTTGAAGGTGGGATCGGCCATTTCGGCCCAGCGGCCCAGGGCGCGGCCGTGCTGGCTTTCCTCGCGGCCCCATTGCTCGATGGCGGCGATGGTGTCCGGGCTGCCGTGAAAGACCCGCTTGAGATAGGTGACGTAATCGGGGGCGTTGTATTCCACCAGGGCGGCGGCCTTGATGGCGGCCAGAAGCTGCGGCTCGACCTTGCCGGGATCGAACAGATCCCAGTGGACGTCGTCCATCGTCCAGCCCTGTTTGTAGACGGCGCCGACCGTCATGCCGATACGCATCCCTGGTTCATAAGACATTATTATAACAGAACCGGACGTCCCGCCAAAGACGGGATGTCGCTGGGTTTTTCAACGCCGCAACGGCCTAAAACGCCGCGCGGACCAGTTTGAGGTCTTCCAGATACTGGGCGGCCCGCTGGCGCTCGGAATCGCTCTTGGCGGCGATCTCGTCCTCGGCGGCGTCGGCGATGCGCTGATCCAGCACCGCCAGGTCCAGATCGCTCATGGGGATGGCTTCGTCGGCCAGCACGGTGATCTTGGTGGCGTTGATCTCGGCAAAGCCGCCGCGGATGAAATAGCGGTCGTCCTTGCCGTCACTGCTGACGTCGATCATCCCGGCGCGCAGGGTCGTGACGGTGGCCGCATGGCCCGCCATCACGCCCATATAGCCTTCCGTGCCCGGCACCGTGACCATGTCGGCCCGGCCGGACAGCAGCAGTTTTTCCGGCGAGACCAGGTCGAAGGAGATTTTTTCAGCCATTTTCGCTCCTCCTCATCCTGAGCCTGTCGAAGGATGAGGTTGTGTCCTCATGGTTCGACGGGCTCACCATGAGGGTTTGAATGTTACGCCGCCTTGCTGGTTTCGGCGGCCATCTTGGCGGCCTTGGCCACTACTTCCTCGATGGCGCCGACCATGTAGAACGCCTGTTCGGGCAGGTGGTCGTATTCGCCGTCCACGATCGCCTTGAACGAGCGGATGGTGTCCGGCAGTTCGACGAACTTGCCCGGCGAGTTGGTGAACTGCTCGGCCACGAAGAAGGGCTGCGACAGGAAGCGCTGGATCTTGCGCGCGCGCGCCACGACCAGCTTGTCCTCTTCCGACAGCTCGTCCATGCCCAGAATGGCGATGATGTCCTTCAGCGCCTTGTACTGCTGCAGCACTTCCTGCACGCGGCGGGCGATGGTGTAGTGCTCCTCGCCGATCACCTGCGGGTCCAGGATGCGGCTGGTGGAGTCCAGCGGGTCCACCGCCGGGAAGATGCCCAGGCTGGCGATGTCGCGCGACAGCACGGTGGTGGCGTCCAGATGCGCGAAGGAGGTGGCCGGGGCCGGGTCGGTCAGGTCGTCGGCGGGCACGTAAATCGCCTGCACCGAGGTGATCGAGCCCTTGGTGGTGGAGGTGATGCGCTCCTGCAGGTTGCCCATCTCGGTGGCCAGGGTGGGCTGATAGCCCACGGCCGAGGGGATGCGGCCCAGCAGCGCCGACACTTCCGAACCGGCCTGGGTGAAGCGGAAGATGTTGTCGATGAACAGCAGGCAGTCCTTGCCTTCCACGTCGCGGAAATATTCGGCGATGGACAGGCCGGTCAGGGCCACGCGGGCGCGGGCGCCCGGCGGCTCGTTCATCTGGCCATAGACCAGGGCGCACTTGCTGCCTTCGGTCGAACCGCCGGTCTTCTTGGGATCGACGTTGACGTTGGACTCGATCATTTCGTGATAGAGGTCGTTGCCTTCGCGGGTGCGCTCGCCCACGCCCGCCAGCACCGAATAACCGCCATAGGCCTTGGCGATGTTGTTGATCAGTTCCTGCATGGTCACGGTCTTGCCGACGCCGGCGCCACCGAACAGGCCGATCTTGCCGCCCTTGGTGTAGGGGCAGAGCAGGTCGATGACCTTGATGCCCGTCACGAGAATTTCGGCCGAACCGGCCTGCTCGGAGAAGGTGGGGGCGTCGCGGTGAATGATCGCGGTATTGGTCTTGTCGATCGGGCCGGCTTCGTCGATCGGCTCGCCGATCACGTTCATGATGCGGCCCAGGGTGGCGGGACCGACCGGCACGCGGATCGGCGCGCCGGTGTCGGTCACTTCCTGGCCGCGCACCAGGCCCTCGGTGGTGTCCATGGCGATGGCGCGCACGGTGTTCTCGCCCAGATGCTGGGCGACCTCGAACACCAGGCGGACGGTCTGGCCGGTGCGCGCGTCGGTGTTGGTGGTCTCCAGCGCGTTCAGGATCGCGGGCAGGTGACCGCCCTCGAAGGTGACGTCAACGACGGCGCCGATCACCTGGGTCAGGCGGCCTTTGTGGGTCGTGTTGCTCATGGTTCTTTCTTCCTTCGTGTCTCTTTAAACCGCGGCGGCGCCGGCAATGATTTCGATAAGTTCCGTCGTGATCTTGGCCTGACGGGTGCGGTTCATCTGGATGGTGAGGGCATTGATCATGTCGCCCGCATTGCGGGTGGCGTTGTCCATCGCCGCCATCTGGCTGGCGAAGAAGCCCGCCTGGTTCTCCAGCAGCGCCGACAGGATTTGCACCGAGACGTTCTGCGGCAACAGCGCCTCCAGAATGCTTTCCTCGTCCGGCTCATAGTCATAGAGCGCGGTGGGGCCGTTGCCGGTTTCCACCTGGGCGGGGATCAACTGCTTGGCCACGGGCGTCTGGGTCACGACCGACTTGAAGTGGCAGTGGATCAGCGTCACCACATCGAACTGGCCCGCCATATAGAGGTCCAGGACCTGCTGGGCGATGGGCTTGACCGAGGCCAGGGTGGGCGACTTCAGGCCCAACTCATGGCTTTCCAGGAAGCGGTCGCCGAACTGGCGGCGCAGCTGGTCGCGGCCCTTGCGGCCCACGGTGATGATCTTGACGTCCTTGCCCTCGGCGATCAGCGCGGTGATCTTCTGACGCGCGGCGCGGACGATGGCGGAGTTGAACGCCCCCGCCAGGCCACGGTCGGCGGTCGCCACGATCACCAGCTGGCGCCGGTCGCCGCCGGTGCCGGCCAGCAGCAGCGGGGCGTCGCGTCCCGACACGCCGGCGGCGAGGTTGGAGATGATGGCCGACATCTGCTGGGCATAGGGGCGCGCGGCGTCCGCCGCGAGCTGGGCCCGGCGCAGCTTGGCCGCCGCCACCATCTGAAGCGCCTTGGTGATCTTCTGCGTGGACTTCACGCTTCCGATCCGCGTACGCATTTCCTTTACGGTCGCCATGACGGCAGCTTTCCTTAGGCGAAGGTCTTGGAGACTTCGTCCAGCGCCTTCTTCAGCGTGGCTTCCAGGTCGGGGGTCAGCGCCTTCTCCGTGCGGATACCTTCCAGGAACTGCGGATAGGCCGACTTCAGCTTGCCCAGCAGGGCTTCCTGGAAGGCCTGGACGCGGTTCGTCGGAAAGGCGTCGAGATAGCCGCGGGTGCCGGCATAGATCACCGCGACCTGCTCCTCGACGGCGAAGGGCTTGTACTGCGGCTGCTTGAGCAGCTCGGTCAGCCGCTCGCCGCGCGCCAGCATCTTCTGGGTGGCGGCGTCGAGATCGGAGCCGAACTTGGCGAAGGCCGCCATCTCGCGATACTGGGCCAGTTCGCCCTTGATCGGGCCGGCGACGGTCTTCATCGCCTTGATCTGGGCGCTGGAGCCGACGCGGCTGACCGAGATGCCGACGTTCACCGCCGGGCGGATACCCTGATAGAACAGGTCGGTCTCCAGGAAGATCTGGCCGTCGGTGATCGAGATCACGTTGGTGGGAATATAGGCCGAGACGTCGTTGGCCTGGGTTTCGATCACGGGCAGGGCGGTCAAGGAACCCGCGCCATTGTCCTCGTTCAGCTTGGCGGCGCGCTCCAAAAGGCGGCTGTGCAGATAGAACACGTCGCCCGGATAGGCTTCGCGGCCCGGCGGACGGCGCAGCAGCAGCGACATCTGGCGATAGGCCACGGCCTGCTTGGACAGATCGTCGTAGATGATCAGCGCATGCATGCCGTTGTCGCGGAACCATTCGCCCATGGCGCAGCCGGCGAAGGGCGCCAGGAACTGCAGCGGCGCGGGTTCGGAGGCCGTGGCGGTGACGATGATGGTGTATTCCAGCGCGCCCGCATCGGCCAGGGTCTTGACGATCTGCGCCACGGTCGAACGCTTCTGGCCGATGGCGACATAGATGCAGTAGAGCTTGGCCTTCTCGTCCGTTCCGGCGTTGACGGCCTTCTGGTTGATGATGGCGTCGATCGCCACGGCGGTCTTGCCGGTCTGGCGGTCGCCGATGATCAGCTCGCGCTGGCCGCGG
>CALDFO010000557.1 GCA_937942205.1 uncultured Alphaproteobacteria bacterium | reverse complement strand
GCCATCCGCAACACCAACCACCTGGGGGCGCTGGCCTATTATGCCGAGCATGTCGCCAATCTGGGCCTGACCTGCATTGCCCTGACCATCTCCGAGGCGCTGGTGCATCCCTATGGCGGGCGCAAGGCGATGATCGGCACCAATCCCATCGCCATCGGCGTGCCCGCCGATCCCACCCCGATGGTGCTGGACATGGCCACCGGGCTGGTCTCGATGGGCAAGATTCACGATCACGCCAATCGCGGCGCGCCGATCCCGCTGGGCTGGGCGCTGGACGCGAACGGCGATCCCACCACCGACGCCGCCGCCGCCAAGAAAGGCGCCATCGCGCCGTTCGGCGGCCCCAAGGGTTATGCGCTGGGCATCGCCTTCGAGGTGCTGGTCGCCAGCCTAGCGGCCTCGGCCATCGGCACCGAAGTCAAAGGCACGCTGGATTCGGTGAATGTCTCCAACAAGGGCGACATCTTCATCGTGATCGCGCCCCATCATGCCCAGGCGGCCAAGGCGCTGGTCACCGCCTATCTGGACGACATCCGCGCCGCCGCGCCCGCCGATCCGGCCCATCCGGTGCTGGCGCCGGGCGACCGCGCCCACAAGGCGCGCGCCCAGTCGCTGGCCCGGGGCATGTACATAGACGACGGCCTCTGGGCGGACCTGAAGGCGCTGGATGCGGAATCGCGAAAGGAAAGCAGATCATGAGTGGAATCTTCGGCGCCCTGCGCCTGCCCGCCTCAGTGGTGTTCGGCTCCGGCCAGCGCGCCGCCATCGGCATGATGACCGCCGGGATCGGCAAGCGCGCCCTGATCTGCACCGACGCCCGCATGGGCCAGGACGCGCAGTTCAAGGCCATCGTCGCCGATATCGAGGCCAATGGCGTGGCGGTGAAAGTCTATGACCGCACCGAGGCCGACCTGCCGATGGACGGCATCTCCAACTGCGTGACGGAATATGCCGGCTACAAGCCGGACGTGGTGCTGGGCATCGGCGGCGGCTCCTGCATGGACATGGCCAAATGCGTGGCGGTGCTGCTGCAGCATGGCGGCAGCTTGCGCGACTATTATGGCGAGAACAAAATCCCCGGCCCCGTCGCGCCGGTGATCGCGGTGCCCACCACCTCCGGCACCGGATCGGAAGTCACGCCCGTGGCGGTGATCGCCGACACCGAGCGCGGCACCAAGGTGGGCATCTCCTCGCCCTATCTGATCCCGCGCGTGGCGGTCTGCGATCCCGAACTGACCCTGACCTGTCCGCCGGGCCTGACCGCGGTGTCGGGCGCCGACGCCCTGACCCATGCCATCGAAAGCTTCACCGCCGCGCGCCGCGACGTGACGCCCGACCTGGCGGTGAAGAATGTCTTTGTCGGCAAGAATGTGCTGTCCGACGCTTTCGGCCTGCTGGCGTTGCAGAATATCTTCGCCGCGCTGCGCACCGCGGTGAAGGACGGCGGGAATATCCAGGCGCGCGAGCAGATGATGCTGGCCTCGCTGGCGGCGGGCTGCGCCTTCGGCACGGCGGGCACCGCAGCGGCCCATGCCATCCAGTATCCGGTCGGCAACGAGACCCACACGCCGCACGGCATGGGCGTGGCCCTGCTGATGCCCTATGTGATGGAATTCAATCGCCCGGCCTGCGTTGACGCCTTCGCCCGGATCGGCCGCGCCATCGGCTTGAGCGGCAGCGACGAGGAATTGTCGCGCAAGCTGATCGACGAGGTCGCCAGCCTGCTCAAGGACATCGGCATCCCGGTGACGCTGAAAGACCTGGGCCTGCCGGAGGACAAGCAGGACTGGACGGCGGAAAGCGCCATCGGCGCCGCCCGGCTGGTCAACAACAACCCCCGCAAGCTGGACGTGGACGCCCTGAAGGCGATCACCCGCGCCGCCTTCACCGGCGACCGCGCCGCGCTGGCGTCGTAATCACACCTCACCCTGAGCCTGTCGAAGGGTGAGGTTCGCAGAACCAAAGAGAGAACCATGACCAACACGCTGACCATCCCCGCTCCCAAGACCGGTCCCGCGCCCTTCCCCATTCCCACCGACCTGTTCATCGGCGGAAAATGGGTGAAATCGAACACCGGAAAGCGCGTCGATGTCTTCAATCCCTCGAACGGCGAGAAGATCTGCGACGTCGCCGATTGCGACGACACGGATTCGCGCGCCGCGGTGGACGCCGCCGACAAGGCCGCCGCCGCCTGGGCCGCCACCACGCCCCGCCAGCGCGCCGAAATCTTACGCAAATGCTATGACAAGATGATCGAGAATATCGAATGGCTGACCTATCTGATCAGCCTGGAGAACGGCAAGGCGCTGCCGGACTCGCGCAGCGAGGTTCTCTATGCCGCCGAATTCTTCCGCTGGTATGCCGAGGAATGCTGCCATGTGCTGGGCGAGCTGGCGATGGCCCCGGCCAGCGGCGCGCGCATCATGGTGCAGTATCAGCCCATCGGCATCGCGCTGCTGATAACGCCCTGGAACTATCCGGCGGCGATGGCCACCCGCAAGATCGCCCCGGCCCTGGCGGCCGGCTGCACCGTGATCTGCAAGCCCGCCACCGAGACGCCGCTGACCGCCTTTGCCGTCGCGCAGATATTGGCGGATGCGGGCGTGCCCGCCGGTGTGGTCAATGTGCTGACCACATCCAAGGCCAGCGCCCTGTCCAAGACCATCCTGAACGATCCGCGCGTGCGCAAGGTGTCGTTTACCGGCTCGACCCCGGTGGGCGTGGCGCTGCTGAAGGAAGCGGCCAACCAGGTGATCTCGTCCTCGATGGAGCTGGGGGGCAACGCGCCCTTCATCGTCTGCAAGGATGCCGACCTGAACGCCGCGCTGGACGGCGCCATGCTGGCCAAGATGCGCAATTCCGGCGAAGCCTGCACCGCCGCCAACCGCTTCTATGTCCACAAGGACCTGTATCAGGGCTTCACCGACGGCATCGTCAAGCGCATGTCGGAGATCAAGCTGGGCGATGCAGTGGACCCGGAATCCACCCTGGGTCCAATGGTCAACGAAAAGGCCGTCGCCAAGATCGGCGAGCTGGTGGATGACGCGGTGGCCAAGGGCGCCAAGCTGCTCCTGGGCGGCCAGCGCCTGAACCGTCCGGGCTTCTACTATCCGCCCACCGTGCTGGCCGATGTGCCGGACGATGCCGACATGATCCGGGAGGAGATTTTCGGACCCGTGGTGTCGCTCCAGTCCTTCGAGGACGAGGCCGAGGCGATAGCCAAGGCGAACGATACCGAGTACGGCCTGGCGGCGTATCTCTATACCCAGGACCTCAAGCGCGGTTTCCAGATTTCGGAAAAGCTGGAAGCGGGCATGATCGGCCTCAATCGCGGCATCATGTCGGACCCGGCGGCGCCCTTCGGCGGCGTCAAGCAGTCCGGCCTGGGCCGCGAGGGCAGCCATCACGGCCTGATCGAGTTCTGCGAGGCCAAGTATGTCTCGGTGATCTGGTAACGCCGCCGCCCTGTCATGGCCGGGCCATCCTCCGGTCGCGCGCAGCGCGATCCGGGGGACCGGCCATCCAGTTTGAAACTAACGGAAAAGCGGAAAGAAAAACTGGATGGCCCGCATAAAGCGGGCCATGACACTTTTGGATTATGAGGAGCAGGAAACCTCAAGCCCGCACATCTCCGGCGGCGGCGGCGCGGCGAAAGCCTCGCCGCCGTCCTGCGTTTCGTAAGGGGCCTGCAACAGCGCCAGGATGCGGTCCAGGGTGGCGATATCGTCCCGGTCCTCCACCGCGCGGATCGCGGTTTCGGCCACCCAGTTGCGCGGCACGAATTTAGGATTGATCCGGTCCAGCCCCGACAGGTCTTCATCGGCGGTGCGGGCGCGATAGCGCGCCAGCCAGTCGCGTGCTTCTGCATTGCCGCCGAACAGCGCCAGCCA
>CALDFO010000556.1 GCA_937942205.1 uncultured Alphaproteobacteria bacterium | reverse complement strand
GCCGGGCGAAGCAGTAGATGCAGCCATGCTCGCAGCCGCGATAGGGATTGATCGACTGGTCGAAGGAAATGTCCGGCGACTTGTTGCGGGCGATGATGCTGCGGGTGGCGTCCAGCACGACTTCCGTGCGGATCGGCGGCGGGGCATTGTCATCGGCCCGCCAGCCGTCGTCCCGGCCGTCATCCATGAAGGCAGCCGGGACGACATTTTTTGCGGTCGCACGGCCGGGCGCCTTCGCTACGCTCGGCTGGCCGGTGCTCCGGTCCCATCCGTCATCCAGCAGCGTCCGGGTCTGCCTTTCATAGCGGCCCACGGCGTTGGACAGCGCCCCCCGGCCGCGCAGGGCGTCACGCCGGATGGTGGTGTCAAGGACGACAGTCATGGGATAGGACTGTACGCCCATATTAGAACAAATCAAGTACAAACTGCCGTGCGAGACAAAAGATTGGGGCGCGCCCGTGAAGGTGCGCCCCAATTCTTCCTGCCGAAGGCAGGACTCTATTTGAAGATTTTGGTGCGGTTGGCCTTGGCCCAGGCATGGGCCTCGGGCGAGGCCGCCCATTTGATCGCGTTGCGGACCAGCTCCTGATAGGCGGGCACCCGCCAGGCATTATTGTCGTGGCCCATCTGGGTATAGAAGACCGGGCTGTTCTCCGACACCTTCACCCAGGTCGACAGATTGCTGAACTGGCGCTTGGGGTTCAGGTTCACCCGCACATCCGGCGGCGTGAAACTGGTGGTCAGCAGCGGATGCACCGACTCCGGGAACCAGGCGCAGGAATAGGCTTCATCGGTCAGGTCGAAGCCGTCGCCCAGACCCTGGGTGACGGGATGGGTCTTGTCCACCACGGTCTGACGCTGGGCCGTGCGCGGATAATAGCCATGATGCGGGTCCAGGATGCCGCGCACCGTCACCGGCGCATACCAGTCGCAGGCGCCGCCCACCACTTCGGCATATTCCGGCCAGACATGGGTCCAGGCGGCCGCGGCGTGATGCAGGAACACCATGCCCTTGCCGGCCTTGAGCAGGGCTTCGAAGTCCTTTTTCAGCTGCGGCGAGGGATCGGGATAGAAGCGGTTGCGCTCGCCATTGGGGCCCGGCCGCACCACGCCCGGTCCGCCCAGGTCATAGAAAACGAAGACGTCGAAATTCTTGGCCGCCGTCGGGTTCATCAGCAGATCGGCGGCGGGGTGCTCGACATGGGCATAGGTGATGTCGTCGCCCAGGCAGTCCAGCATCCCCAGCAGCAATTCGCGCTCGAACTCATGGCCCTTGGTGATGAACAGCACCCGGATCGGGCCGCGGCCGCCCTGCGGCGGGCGCACAGTGGGCTGGCCGTTCACCGCCGCCAGCGGCTTGCCGCAGGCCATGGGCTGAGGCGCCGTGGCGGGAGGAGGGGTGGCGGTGCCCGCCGCCTGCGCGGCGGCCTGCTGGGCGCGCAACTGTTCCTGGATGGCGGGCGTGCCGGTCTGGATCGCGGGCGCGCACAACGCGCCGCCTTCGACGCGGTGGCAGCCGACCCATTTGGCGGGATCCAGTTCCAGGGGCGTGCGCGAGATCGCCACGGCGGGCGGCGCGACCGGCGCCTGCTGGGCCCGCGAGGCCGAGGT
>CALDFO010000555.1 GCA_937942205.1 uncultured Alphaproteobacteria bacterium | reverse complement strand
CCTTGCCGGCGATCTTCAACTGCACATTGGAAAAGCCCAGGAAGCCCAGACCGCCCGCCAGCGCCAGTTCATCGGCCTGGTGCAGCGAGGCGATGGCGGCGGGCGTGTTGAGGTCGTCGGACAGGGCCTCCAGGAAGGCCGCGCCGGGCGCGGGATCCACCAGCGGCTCGGTCACCGCATACCAGCGTTCCAGGATCTTCCAGCTTTCCTTGAGGCCGGCCACCGTCCAGTCGATCGGCTGGCGATAGTGCGTCCGCAGCATGTTGAAACGCAGCACCTCGCCCGGCCAGTCGGCCAACAGGTCGCGGATGGTGAAGAAGTTGCCCAGCGACTTGGACATCTTCTCGCCTTCCACCTGCAGGAAGCCGTTATGCATCCAGACCTGCGCCATCACCGGGGTGCCGTGGGCGCAGCGCGACTGGGCGATCTCGTTCTCGTGATGCGGGAAGATCAGGTCCAGCCCGCCGCCGTGAATGTCGAACACCGGACCCAGATGCGCCGCCGACATGGCCGAGCATTCGATATGCCAGCCGGGACGGCCACGGCCCCAGGGGCTGTCCCAGCCCGGCTCGTCGGGCACCGACTGTTTCCACAGCACGAAGTCGGTGGGATGTTTCTTGTGCGCGTCCACCGCCACGCGGGCGCCCGCCTGCTGGTCCTCCAGGCGGCGGCCCGACAGCAGGCCGTAATCGGGCATGGACTGGGTGTCGAACAGCACCTCGCCGCCCGCTTCATAGGCATGGCCGCGCGCGACCAATTGGCCGATCAGCGTCACCATGTCGGTCTTGCCGTCGGCGCGCGGCAGGATGAATTCGGTGGCGCGCGGCTCGATGCTGGGGCGCAGGCAGCCCAGCGCGTCCACATCCTCGTGATACTGCCGCTCGGTGGTTTCGGTCAGGGCGCGGATCGCCTGGTTCAGCGGCAGGCCGGGAAAATCGCGCAAGGCCCGTTCGTTGATCTTGTCGTCCACGTCGGTGATGTTGCGGACATAGGTGACATGGGCCGGGCCATAGACATGGCGCAGCAGCCGGTACAGCACATCGAACACGATGGCCGGGCGCGCATTGCCGATATGGGCAAAGTCGTAAACCGTGGGACCGCAGACATACATGCGGACATTGGCGGCATCCAGCGGCGTGAAAACGTCCTTGGTGCGGGTCAGCGTGTTGTGGAGGCGCAGGGACATGGGCGGGACTCGAAAAGGGAGGAACGGTTCAGGCAAACGGAAGCGGCGGTCACTCAGCCGCTAATTCGCATTCCGATTTGACACGAAACGATCACGCCGTTTCCCCTTTGAGGCGGGCCAGACAGCGGCCGCGCCCGATCAGGGGTAACAGTTTTTTCAGTTCGGGTCCATGCTCCTGCCCGGTCAGGGCCAGGCGCAACGGATGGAACAGGGCCTTGCCCTTGGCCCCGGTTTCGGCGGACACCGCCTTGGTCCAGGCGGGCCAGGCGCCCTCGTCCCAGGGTTCGGGCGGCAGCAGGGCGGCGGCGCATCCGGCCAGCGCGGCATCCTCGATCACCGGCGTCACCGGGCCGGTCACCAGCCGCGCCAGCGCGGGCAGATCGTCCAGCCGGGTCACATTGGCCTTCACCGCGTCCCAGAAGGCATCGCCCGCGAGGCCGGGCATGGGCGGCAGGTGCGCCGCCACGGTTTCATACGGCAACAGGTGCAGCAGCCGCGCATTCAGCGCCGTCAGTTCGTCGGGCACGAA
>CALDFO010000554.1 GCA_937942205.1 uncultured Alphaproteobacteria bacterium | reverse complement strand
GCCCGCGCGTCGATCTCCTCGGCCACCACCACGAAACACAGCATATCCTCGGCATAGCCGAAGACGCGGGTGAGAAATTGCGCCCCGACAAAGCTGAGATAGTCGGGCGCGAAGGCGGTCAGCAGGGTGAAGACCGCCTGGCCGAAAATGGTCACCAGCAGCAGGCGCCGCCGCCCCACCAGATCGGCGCTGGCGGCCAGCAGCAGCGCCACGATGGCGGCGATGCGGAAATAGGCGAGGGTGAGTCCGATCTGGTTCTCGGGAATATGCAGCGAGGCCTGGATCTGCGGCGTCGCCAGCCCGAAGATGTTGACGTCATAGCCCGCGAACAGGGCCGCCGCGCCCACCAGCAGCAGAATGCGCTCGGTGCGCCGGTCGATGGTGACGGGCGGGCGCAGCAGCCACAGGAATTTCGCCGGTTGCGCGTCGCTCATCGCAGATTTCGCAGCCGGTCCAGCACCCCTTGCAGGATGTAGGCGGCGGCCATCTTGTCCACCACGGCGTCCCGGCGGCGGCGGCTGGCGTCGGCGTCCAGCAGGGTGCGGGTCACGGCGCTGGTGGACAGGCGTTCATCCTGGAACAGGACGGGCAGGGGGGAGCGCGCCGCCCAGTTGCGGCCGAAGGCGCGGGCCGACTGGGCCGAGGGGCCGTCCGAGCCGTCCATGTTCAGCGGCAGGCCCACCACCAGCCCCCCGACGCCCTGCTCACTTATTATATGGTCCAGCCGGGCGGCGTCGGCGGCGAACTTGCCCCGTTTGAGGGTCTGCATGGGGGTGGCGACGGTCAGCAGGGTATCCGACAGGGCCAGCCCGATGGTCTTTTCCCCCAGGTCCAGCCCCAAAAGGCGCGTGCCCCGGTCCAGCTTCAGGTCTTCCAACGGGATAACCGGCATCAGCGCCCCTTTTGCTTGCCTCCGGTCCCCCCGGTTGCTAGCTAGCTGGCCACCTCTAACACAGCAGGAACGCCCCAAGGAGGGTCAATGTCCGTCGATAAGGACACCGTGCGCCGCATCGCCAGGCTGGCCCGCCTTTCCGTCCCGGAAAGCCGCCTCGAACCCATGGCCGGAGAGTTGAACGGCATTTTCCAGTGGGTGGAGATGCTGGGCGAGGTGAATGTCGAGGGCGTGCCCGCCATGACCAGCGTGGTGGCCCAGAAGCTGAAATGGCGCGCCGACATCGTGACCGATGGCGGCCAGGCCGATGCGCTGCTCGCCAATGCGCCCGAGGGCGCGGACCACTTCTTCGTGGTGCCGAAGGTGGTGGAATAATGTCCGATCTTGTTTCCATGACCCTGGCCGAGGCGCGCGACGCCGTCCGGGCCAAAAAGATCTCCTCCCGCGAGCTGACCGGCGCCTTCGTCGCCGCGATCGAACAGGCGCGCCCGCTCAACGCCTATATCACCGAGACGGCGGACCGGGCGCTGGCGATGGCCGACGCCGCCGACAAGCGCATCGCCGCCGGAACGCCGGGCGCGCTGGAAGGCCTGCCGCTGGCGATCAAGGATCTGTTCTGCACCAAGGGCGTGCGCACCACCGCCGCCAGCCGCATCCTGGGCGATTTCGTGCCGCCCTATGAATCCACCGTCACCCAGAATCTGTGGGACGCGGGCGCGGTGATGCTGGGCAAGACCAACCTGGACGAGTTCGCGATGGGCTCCTCCAACGAGACCAGTGCCTTCGGTCCGGTCCTCAATCCCTGGCGCGCCCAGGACAGCAACCAGAACCTCGTGCCCGGCGGGTCGTCGGGCGGCTCCTCCGCCGCCGTCGCCGCCGATCTCTGCCTGGCCGCCACGGGCACCGACACCGGCGGTTCGATCCGCCAGCCCGCCGCCGTCACCGGCCGCGTCGGCCTCAAGCCCACCTATGGCCGCTGCTCGCGCTTCGGCATCGTGGCCTTCGCCTCGTCGCTGGACCAGGCCGGGCCGATGACCAAGACAGTGCGCGACGCCGCCATCCTGCTGACCAGCATGGCCTCGGTGGACCCCAAGGACTCCACCAGCGTGGACCTGGCGGTGCCCGATTACGAAAAGCTGCTGGACGGCGGCATCAAGGGCCTGCGCGTGGGCATCCCCAAGGAATACCGGGTGGAGGGCGCCGCCGCCGAAACCGACGCGCTGTGGAGCAAGGGCGCCGACTGGCTGAAGGCGCAGGGCGCCGAGATCGTCGAGGTCTCGCTGCCCCACACCAAATACGCGCTGCCGACCTATTATATCGTCGCCCCGGCCGAAGCCTCGTCCAACCTGGCCCGCTATGACGGGGTGCGCTTCGGCCACCGCGCCAAGGATGTGCGCGATATCATCGACCTGTATGAAAAGAGCCGGGGCGAGGGCTTCGGCGCGGAAGTGCAGCGCCGCATCCTGATCGGCACCTATGTCCTGTCGGCGGGCTATTACGACGCCTATTACGCCCGCGCCCAGAAACTGCGCACCCTGATCAAGCGCGACTTCGACCAGGCTTATGAAAAGTGCGACGTGCTGCTGACCCCGGCCACGCCCAGCCCGGCCTTCGCGGTGGGGGCCAAGACCACCGACCCGCTGGAGATGTATCTGCAGGACGTCTTCACCGTGACGGTGAATCTGGCGGGCCTGCCCGGCATCACCGTTCCGGCGGGCCTGACCGCCAACGGCCTGCCGCTGGGCCTGCAACTGATCGGCAAGGCGTTCGACGAAGGCGTCCTGCTGCGCGCCGCCCTGGCGCTGGAAACCGCCGCGGACTTCAAGCATTCCCCGGCCAAGTGGTGGACCGCATGACCAGCCCCGCGAAGATCAAGACCATCAAGGGCGAGACCGGCGACTGGGAGATCGTCATCGGCATGGAGGTCCATGCCCAGGTGACCTCCAACGCCAAGCTGTTCTCCGGCGCCTCGACCGAATTCGGGGCCGAACCCAACAGCCAGGTCAGCTTCATCGATGCCGGTTTCCCCGGCATGTTGCCGGTCATCAACGAGAAATGCGTGGAACAGGCGGTCCGCACCGGCCTGGGCCTGAAGGCCCGGATCAACCTGCGCTCGATCTTCGACCGCAAGAACTATTTCTTTCCCGACCTGCCCCAGGGCTACCAGATCAGCCAGTACAAGGATCCCATCGTGGGTGAGGGCGAGGTCACCATCGACCTCAAGGACGGGGAAAGCATCAAGGTCGGCATCGAACGGCTGCATCTGGAGCAGGATGCGGGCAAGAGCCTGCACGACCAGAGCCCCGATTCCAGCTTCGTCGACCTGAACCGGTCGGGCGTCGCCCTGATGGAGATCGTCTCCAAGCCCCATATGCGCACGTCCGAGGAGGCGGCGGCCTTCCTGAAGAAGCTGCGGGCCATCGTGCGCTATCTGGGCACCTGCGACGGCAATATGGACGAAGGCTCGATGCGGGCCGACGTCAACGTCTCGGTCTGCCGGGTGGGGGGCTATGAGGAATTCCGCCGGACCGGCTCGTTCAAGACCCTGGGCACCCGCTGCGAGATCAAGAACGTCAATTCCATGCGCTTCGTTCAGATGGCGATCGAGCACGAAGCCCGCCGCCAGATCGAGGTGATCGAGGGCGGCGGCGCCATCGTGCAGGAGACGCGCCGCTACGACTCCAAGGCGAACGAGACCCGCTCCATGCGCGCCAAGGAAGATGCGCATGACTACCGCTATTTCCCCGATCCCGACCTGCTGCCGCTGGAGCTGGAGCAGGCCTGGGTGGACGCCATCGCCGCCACCCTGCCGGAACTGCCGGACGAGAAGAAAGCCCGCTTCATGGCCCAGGGGCTGTCGGCCTACGACGCCTCGGTGCTGGTGGCCGAGCGCGAACTGGCGGATTTCTACGAGGACCTGGCCCGGGGGGTGGACGCCAAGGCGGCCGCCAACTGGCTGAACAACGAAATCCTGGGGCGGTTGAACCGCGACGGGCTGTCCATCACCCAGGTTCCGGTCAATGCTGCGGCCAACAACGCCATCATCCAGATGGTTTCGGACAAGACCATCTCCGGCAAGATCGCCAAGGACCTGCTGGACATCGTCTGGACCGAAGGCGGCGACCCGCGCCAGGTGGTGGAGGCGCGCGGCCTTCGCCAGGTGACCGACACCGGCGCGATCGACGCCGCCATCGAGGCGGTGATCGCCGCCAATCCCGACAAGGTGGAGGAGGTGAAGGCCAAGCCCAAACTCGCCGCCTGGTTCGTGGGTCAGGTGATGAAGCAGACGGGCGGCAAGGCCAACCCGGCGGCGGTCAACGCGGCGCTCAAAACCCGACTCAATCTGCCCGACGAGGGGTGATTCGCACAAAATGCGCGGTTCGCGGCCCGGGCCCGCGAAAGTGGCGCTTTTTGAGGAGATATGCGCGTGATCACACCGTCATTCCGCCGCGACCGTTCGTCAGAACGCCGA
>CALDFO010000553.1 GCA_937942205.1 uncultured Alphaproteobacteria bacterium | reverse complement strand
GCCAGGAACAGCGCCACCAGCGGCGCGAAGCCCGCGCCCAGGAACCAGGCCGAATTGGAAACGATGGCGGCGCCGGTATAGCGGTATTGGGGTGACAGTCTGTCATTGACGATGCCCGACGACTGACCGAAGGCCAGGCCCAGCAGGGCGAAGCCGCACAGCATGTAGATCGCCTCGCCGAAGAAACCGGCGTCCAGCAGCTGCGGCGCGAACCCGCTATAGGCGCCGATCAGCGCGGCCGACACGCCCAGCACGGCGCGCCGCCCCACCCGGTCGGCCAGCAGTCCCGAGGCCATGATGGCCAGCACGCCGACCACGGCGCTGATCATCTCGATGGCCAGGAAGCGGATCGGCTCCGGCTCGGTATGCAGCTTGACCCAGGACAGCGGAAAAACCGTCACCAGATGGAACAGCGCGAAGCTGGCCAGCGGCGCGAACGCCCCCAGGGCGATGGCCCGCCATTCCTTGAAAAGCGTTCCAAAGGGCGGCGAAGGCTGCAGGTCGCGGGTTTCGAACAGGCGCTGGAATTCGGGCGTCGCCACCAGCCGCAGGCGCGCGAACAGCGCCACCACATTCACCGCCAGGGCGACGAAGAAGGGATAGCGCCAGCCCCAGGACAGGAAATCCTCGGGCGTCAGCAGCAGCAGGAAATACAGGAACAGGGCGCTGGCGATCAGCAACCCCAGCGGCGCGCCCAGCTGCGGAATCATGGAATACCAGCCCCGCCGCGACCGCGGCGCGTTCAAGGCCAGCAAGGTCGGCAACCCGTCCCAGGCGCCGCCCAGCGCCACGCCCTGGCCGATGCGGAACAAGGCCAGCAGCCAGCCCGCCAGCGCGCCGATCTGCTGATATCCGGGCAGGATGGCGATGGCCATGGTGGAGCCGCCCAGCAGGAACATGGCGATGGTCAGCTTGACCCCACGGCCATAGTGGCGATCGATGGCGATGAAAACCAGCGTTCCCAGCGGCCGGGCGGCGAAGGCCAGCGCGAAGATCGCGAAGGAATAGAGCGTGCCGGTCAGCGGATCGGCAAAGGGGAATATGAAGGCGGGAAAAACCAGGACCGAGGCGATAGCATAGACAAAGAAGTCAAAGAATTCGGTGGTGCGGCCGATAATCACGCCGATCGCGATGTCGCCGGGCCTGACCTTGCCGTCATGGGCGTTGACAATCGCCGCGTCACGCTCGAGTGGTCCGGAATTTGGCGTCGCGGATGCGGTCATGACGAGCCTTCTCTATTGCTTGTCATTGTGATTGACCGCATCATTGCCTTGAATAGGACAAAATGTCCAATAGAACGGTCGCGCGGAAAGGCCAACAGTGATGGCGATGACGCAGAACTCCCGGCGCCGCTCTCCGCTCATGCGATTCGCCCTTGTCGGCCTGCCGGTCCTGCTGGGCGGTTGCAGCGGCCCCGTACTCGATCCCGCCGGCGACATTGCGCGGCAGCAGCTTGAGATCATCATCTTCTCCACCGCCCTGATGCTGCTGATCATCGTGCCGGTGATCGTGCTGATCGTGGTGTTCGCCTGGCGCTATCGCAAGGGCGGCGGCGGCACCTACGATCCCAATTTCGATCATTCCACCGCGCTGGAACTGGCGATCTGGTCCGCGCCGCTGCTGATCATCATCGCCCTGGGCGCGCTGACCTGGTCCAGCACGCA
>CALDFO010000552.1 GCA_937942205.1 uncultured Alphaproteobacteria bacterium | reverse complement strand
GCGATTTCTTCGCCCTGGCGCGGGATCTGCGCGCCCATGGTTTCACCAATGTCCTCTCCCAGCGCAGCCGCGCGCCGCTGCGGCGCGATACCCTGGCGGCGGTGCTGGCCCACTATGCCGGGCATCACGCCGATGCCGACGGCAAGTTGCGGGCGCGGTTCGAGACGCTCTATCTGACCGGCTGGGCGCCCCATGACAGCCAGCAGAAACCGCTGGCGCCCGGCAGCGCCAAGACGCGGCTGGCGGCGGCGCTGGGCACGCGCGAGGAGATCCTTCCCAAGGACTGACGGTTTTCCCGGCCGCCGTCTGGGGTTGAAGGTCACGGAATCGAAAAATCCCGACAGCTTGGTGCCGATGGTGGTGACACCGCCCACGACCAGGATCGAGATCAGCGCCCCGATCAGGGCATATTCCATCGCCGTGGAACCGCGCGCGTCGCGCGCGAAGCGGCCTAGAGCAGATCGCGCAGCATGGGGATCAGCGGCAGGTCGGCGGCCGGCATGGGATAGTCCCGCATCTGATTGGGGCGGACCCATTTCAGCGCCGCATGATGACGCGGCATGGGCGTGCCCTCCCAACGGCGGCAGACATAGAGCGGCATCAGCAGATGAAAGGCCGGATAACCGTGCGAGGCGAAGGTGAAGGGCGCCAGGCAAGGTTCCTTGACCGTGATGCCGAGTTCCTCTGCCAGCTCGCGGATCAGCGCGCTTTCCGGACTTTCGCCCGCCTCGATCTTGCCGCCCGGAAATTCCCATAACCCCGCCATGCTCTTGCCTTCGGGACGCTGTGCGATCAGCACGCGGCCGTCGGGATCCACCAAAGCCACCGCAACGACAAGCATCAGGGGTTGCGGAGTGTTCATCTTGGCGTCACGCGGCTAAGGTGGGGTTAAACGGTTTGGTGAATGCGTCTTTAATGGTTGCGCGGGCGCGTTCCATATTTCCGGCAATCTGCCCGGATGCGCGGCCTCGGACAAGCAAGGATCAGACAGCAAGGAGACGGATATGACGACTTTCGGCACGGCCCGCTGGCAAGGCGGGCTCAAGGACGGCATCGGCGCGATCTCGACCCAGAGCGGCGCCCTCAAGGACCACCCCTATGGCTTCACCGCCCGTTTCGAGGGCGGCCCCGGCACCAATCCCGAGGAACTGATCGGCGCGGCCCATGCGGGCTGTTTCACCATGGCCCTGTCGCTGATCCTGGGCGAGGCCGGGTTCACCGCCGACCAGATGGACACCAAGGCCGAAGTCACCCTGGTCAAGCAGGACGGCGGCTTCACCATCACCAAATCGGCGCTGACCCTGCGGGCCAAAATCCCCGGCATCGACAAGGCCAAATTCCAGGAACTGGCGGGCGCGGCGGAAAAGAACTGCCCGGTGTCGAAGCTGCTGAAAGCCGAAATCACGCTGGACGCGGCGTTGGTCTAGGCAAAAGCCGCCGCGACCGCGCGCCCAACTCCGGCAAGCGCGCGGTCGTTCGCGCCTTCGGTATAGCTGCTGATCAGGATCGGGGCGCGGCCCGGCGGCCAGGCGATGGCAATGTCGTTGATCGCACCTGCCACATTGCGGCCGGTCTTGTCGCCCACGCGCCAATCCGGCGGCAGGCCCGCGCGCAGCAGCGACAGGCCCGTGGTGACGCCTTCCATCCAGCCGATCAATTTCTGCCGGGAGGCCACCTCCAAGGCATCGCCCAGCAGCATGGTACGCAGGGTTCCCAGCATGGCGCGGGGTGTCGTGGTGTCCATTTCACCATCCGCCTTGTTGAGGGCCAGTTCGTAACGGTCCAGCCGGGAGATGGTGTCGCCCAGCGACCGGAAAAAGGCCGTGACCTGGGACGGCCCGCCAATGCTTTGCAGCAGCAGGTTGGCGGCGGTGTTGTCGCTGACATGGATAATTGCGGCGCACAGCGCCTCGACGGACAGCGCCTTGTCCGGCGAGGCTGATGTGACCGGCGAAACGGACAGCATGTCCGCCGCAGTATA
>CALDFO010000551.1 GCA_937942205.1 uncultured Alphaproteobacteria bacterium | reverse complement strand
CCCGCCAGTCCTCGAAGATCCAGCCGCCGATGCCGACATGAATCATGCCGGACCTAGCCGAAAATCTTTGCGTATTCGTCCGGCTTGAAGCCGACGGTGATCCGGCCGCGATGCTCCAGCACCGGACGCTTGATCATCGAAGGCTGGGCCAGCATCAGGGCGACGGCCTTTTTCTGCGTCAGGTCCGTCTTGTCGGCATCGGGCAGTTT
This sequence comes from uncultured Alphaproteobacteria bacterium, assembly GCA_937942205.1. Classification (GTDB taxonomy): domain Bacteria; phylum Pseudomonadota; class Alphaproteobacteria; order Micropepsales; family Micropepsaceae; genus Rhizomicrobium. The sequence goes on along the minus strand of CALDFO010000551.1, from coordinate 4,457 downwards.
TTTAAAGGTGGTTCCGGCGCGGTTGAGCAGGACCTCCCAGCCGGCTTTCTCCACCCAGCCTTCCAGCCGGGCCTTGTCGATTCCCGACACCTTGTAGTCATGAAAGGCGTGCGCGATTTTGTGGCCATCCAGCCAGGCGCGCGCCTTCTTCATGGTGTCGCAGTTCTTGATTCCATAGATCGTGGTCATGTCCGACCTTAGCCGGGACGGCAGCGGGCGGACAACCGGCCCGGCCGTCCCGATGCCGGATTCGGCATCGGACCGGGCACCGCCGATGAGGACGCCGCAACCCCGATAGCGGGACGAATGTGTCCGCCAACCACGCCTGTGTCCCGGCCTGGGACAGGCGCTTTAAGAGGCGGTTAGCCAGGGCCGCCTTAGCGTGTCCGCCATGAGCGCCGAACCTTCGGCCTTCGCCCGTCTCGGAGGCTTCTCTTCCACCGGCATCGCGACCGTGCTGCTGCGTGGAACTGTTCCCGGCCTGCTGGTGCTGATGACCGCCTTGGCGGGCACCTGCCTGCGCAGCCATGCAGAATCGCTCAGCGTCTTCTGGGCCGCGAATGCGGTGCTGCTGGCGCTGATGCTGCGGCGGCGCGATTTCTCCACCCCGTTGGGCTGGGCCTCGGCCGTGGCGGGCTTTCTGGTCGCCGATGCCTGGGCCGGCACCGCGCCCCTGCGCATCCTGCTGCTCACCACCGCCAATCTGACCGGCGTGACCGCCGGTTACCTGGTGTTGCGGCGCGCGGAGCGGGACGATCTGACTCTGCGCACCATCGCCTCGGCGCTGCATCTGGTGGCGGGCACGGCGGCGGCGGCCATCGCGGCGGGCCTGGCCGGCGCCGTCGCGCACCGGGCGCTGTTCGGCAGCCCCCTGTCGGAAGGTTTCGCCTACTGGTTCGTCACCGAGTTCGCCAACTATATCGCCCTCCTGCCGGTGCTGTTGACCGTGACGCCGCCGTCCCGCGCCGACCTGCGCGGCATCAGCCCGACCCGGATCATGCCCCTGCTGACCACCCTGGCGGGCCTGCTGCTGGAGCCGGTGATCGGCGGCCCCGGCGCGCTGGCCTTCGCGGTGCCGGGTCTGTTGTGGTGCGCCCTCACCTACAGCGTCGCCGCCACCGCCTTCCTGACCTGCCTGTTCGCCATATGGACCTTCCTGACCCTCACCATGGGCCTCAGTCCTTTCAACATCGCGGCGACCGAGCATGACCTGATCTCGCTGCGGCTGGGCGTGACCCTGGTGGCGCTGGCCCCCATCACCGTCGCCACGGTGATGTCGGCGCGCAACGCCATGCTGCGCGAAGCCGCCGCCGCCCGCGCCGCCGCCGAGGCCGCGATGGCCTCGCGGTCGCTGCTGCTGGCGACCATGACCCACGAACTGCGCTCGCCGCTGGGCGCCATGATCGGGCTGGCGGAGGTGATGTCGCGCCAGTGCCACGGCCCGCTGGGCGATGCGCGCTATCTGGAGTATGTGGGCTCCATCGCGGACTCGGGCCGCCATCTCAACGTCCTGGTCACCGACCTGCTGGACACCGCCAAGGTGGAGGCCGGTCGCATCGAACTGACCCCGGAGCCGGTCTCCAGCCGCCGGCTGGTGGACCAGGCGCTATGCCTGGTGCGGGGCCTGGCGATGGATGCGCGGGTGTCGCTAACCGTGGTGCCCGGCGACTGGCCCGATGTCCATGTGGATGCCCGCGCCATCAAGCAGGTGCTGATCAACCTGACGTCCAACGCCATCAAATTCTCGCCCAAGGGCGCCACCGTCACCATCGCCGCCGAAAGCGGACCGGCGCGCATGACCATCCGTATCAGCGACAGCGGCCGGGGCATCGCGCCGGACGAACTCAGGCAACTGGGCCGGGCCTGGACCCAGGCGGGTGAAGCGGCCAGCCGGCGGCGGGGCAGCGGGCTGGGACTGGCGCTGTCGATGCAGCTGGTGGCGCAGCATGGCGGACGCCTGCGGCTGGAAAGCACCCCGGGGGTGGGAACCATCGCGGTCTTCGATCTGCCCCGCGACGTGTGATATTCCGTTCAGGCGACGCCATACGCGGAGATGCCCGATGGAAACCCAGCAACTGCATCGCGGCCGCCTGATAGATCATCTGCAACTTGTGGTGATGGACCTGGAGGCCAGCCGCCGTTTCTATGAAGCGGTGCTGAAAGCGCTGGACGTGCCGATGGGCGGCGACGGGCCGGGCTTCTTCTGGGCCGATGAGCTTTTCGTTTCCACCGCCAGGAGCCCGGCGGCGGCCGGACGCCTGACCGGACGCCACCATCTCGCCCTCCAGGCCCGCGACCGGGCGATGGTGGAAACCTTCCACAAGGCCGGGCTGGCGGCGGGCGGCCGCGATCATGGCGCGCCGGGCGAACGACCTTATCATCCCGGCTATTACGCCGCCTTCCTGCTGGATCCCGACGGCAACAATGTCGAGGCCGTGTTCCACGGCGAGGCGCGGCGCAGCGCGCCCTCGGTCACCGTCACCTTTTGAAGATACGGGCGCGGCGGCGGATCAGCGCCCGGGTTTCCCAGGCACAGACACCCAGCATCACCAGCGTGGTCAGCCACCCCAGTGTCAGCAGGTCGCCCAACTGTCCCAGCGGCAGCAGCGCCAGCAGCGCGGCGGCGCCGGCGATGTGTGACAGCGGCACATGGCCGAACACCACCTTCTTGTAGATGGCGCTGCCCAGCAGATAGACCGCCGGACCCGCCGTCAGCGTCACCGCATGGGCGATCTTCACCCCGCCATGGGGATGGGCCACCACCAGGTCATTGCCCACCGCCGTGCCGATGATGCCGCCCAGCAGGATGGCATGGACATAATGGAAATAGGCGGCGATGCGGCCCGGCTCATCAGAGTGGGTGATGGTACGGGTGGCGTCCTTGCTGGAAGTGCCGAAATACAGCCACCACATGGCCAGGGTGCCCACAAAGGTGGTCAGCAGCGCCGACAGTACCGGCGGGCTCCAGTCCCGGACCTCGGCCATCATCGCGCCGGTGGCCAGCAGCGTCTCGCCCAGCGCCACGATCACGAACAGCTGACAGCGCTCGGCCATATGGCCGCCTTCCACCGTCCATTCCCGCCCCGGATCGGAGCGGCCCAGCCCCGGAAAACGGAAGCCGATCATGGGAGAGACATATTCGCAGAGCACCGCCGCGATCCACAGCGGCAGGCGCGCCTGCGCCACCAGCGCGCCCGCGATCCACAGCACCGCCGACACCGACAGCCAGGCCAGCATCCGGCGATAGTTGGGCGCCATGGCATGGTTGCCCAGCCGCACCACGATATAGGCTGTCTTGCCGAACTGGACCGCGACATAGGCCAGGGCGAAGACCAGCGCCCGCGTCCCGAACGCTTCGGGAATCGCCGCCGCCATCACCAGCGCCGCCAGCATGAGGGCGAAGAGCAGCCCGCGTATGCCGGGCTTCTCGGGATAGAACCAGTTGGTCAGCCAGGCGGTGTATTGCCAACCCAGCCACACCGCGAACCACAGCACCAGCGTGTGCACCAGGCCGGTCAGGCTCAGATCGTGCAGCAGCTCGTGACTGAGCTGGGTGACGGCGAAGACATAGACCAGGTCGAAGAACAATTCTTCATAAGTGACCTTGGCGTGATGGCCGTCACGGTGGCGCAGCAGGCTGTGAAAAGACGTCATCCGCGCGGTCTCCCGTCAGAACAATCCCGGCGGGTCGGACACGGTGGGCCGGGCGCGGCGGCCCGCGGCGGCGCGTTCCTCGCGCGTCATGGTCCAGCGCGTCCCTTCCACCGTTTTCAAACACGCCTTGACCGTTTCCGGCGACGCGGGCGTCTCGCCCAGCCACACCGCCCAGTCCGTGTCGTCCAGCAGCGCGGGCATCCGGTCGGTGGGCAGGCCGCGCAGCAGCGCATTGGCCGCCACCGTCACCATCACGCAGGCCAGCAGCGGGGCGCCGCCCATCTCGAACCGCCGCCAGACCACCGCGATTCCCACCGGCCGGGGCGGCGTCAGGACATGCTGGGCCCCATCCTCGGGCGCTTCGTTGAAACTTTCGGCCAGCACGATGCCCCGCTGGCCGTCGCGGAAGGCGGCGGCGAAGCTGGGCGTGACATCGATCGTTTCGGCGCGGGCATGGATGGGACGCGGCCGCCGTGGATCGGCGGGATCGGGAAAGCCCCAGCGCATCGGCATGACATAGCGTTCGCCACCGTCGCACACGATCACCGGCAGGTCGTTCATCACCCGATAGACCCGCGATTCCGCGTCCGATGCCGCCGCGCCGCCGGGACTGACCGCCGCCGCCCAGCCTGGCTTGGCCCTGATTTTGCCGCACATGCGTTTCCCGCCCCGAGAATCGCACAAGGATATCATGGGTTCCGCCAGCCATGCGCTGCCGGCGCGGCCCGGTTCCGGCGCTCCCGGTTCCGGCGCTCAGATTCCGAAACGCGTCCAGCCGCCCCTGGGGGAAAGGATGTGCGCTT
>CALDFO010000550.1 GCA_937942205.1 uncultured Alphaproteobacteria bacterium | reverse complement strand
AAGCGGCGGCGGCACCAGCCCGCCCAGCAGCGAGACCGGAATGTTGGCGATCACCGCCCCGGCCAGGCCGCAGAGCAGCGGCACCAGCGCCACCAGATATTTCAGGCGGGTCGGCGCGGCGCTGCGGTCCAGACTGGTCATGGGCCTACTCCACGCCGCCGTCCGCATCCACCGGCTCGGCGGGCGCAGGCGGCTTGGCGACAGGCTTGACCGCCAGAGTCCGGGGCGCGGTGGCGGTGATGCCGGCGGGCGCGGCCTGTGGCGGCGGCGGCACATGCGGCTTGAGGCCCGCCGCCTCGGCGGGAAGCTGGGCGACCGGCGGCATCTCCTCGGGCGGGGCGGAGAAATTGAGGATCTCCACATCCTGGCTGGCGGCGGGATCGGCCAGCAGCGCCACGCGCCAGCCCGCGCCGTCGGCCACCACCGTGCCGATGGGCAGACCGGCGGGCAACAGGCCGCCATCGCCGGAGCTGGTGACCTGGTCGCCCGCATGAAGCGTGACGGTGCCCGGCACCATCGCCAGCGTGGGCATGGCGGTGTTGTCGCCGGTCATGATCGCCTGCACCGCATTGCCCCGGTTGACCGAACTGGCGATGGAGACGGGAATGCGCGAATTGAGGTCCGTCAGCAGGATCACCCAGCTGGTGCGCTCGCCGGTCAGATAGATGCGCCCGATCATGCCGCGCGCATCCATCACCGCCTGTCCGGGGCGGGCGTTATCGTCCTTGCCCGCATCCAGCACCATCGTCTGCAGGAAGGGGCGGCTGGCCCGGCCGATGACCCGCGCCAGCACCGCATTCATCTTGGGATCGGGCACCGCATGAAGCAGCGCCTGATAGCGGTCCACCCGGTTCTGCAACACGATCGCCACGTTGCGCCACTGGCGCAGCCGGGCGTTCTCCTCCTTCAGCCGGAGATTGTGCTCATAGACCGAGAAGATTTCGGTGATCGAGCCCATCCAGCGCCCCACCCCCTGCACCGGACTGCGGGCCGCTTCCAGCGCCGGCGCCATCCAGTCAGTGATCCGCATCCGCGCCTGGTCGAAAATCCCGCTATTGGCCTTGCCCAGCAGCACCAGAACGACCGCGAGCGCAATGACGATGACCAGCGGAAGCTGGGCACTGCTCTTGCGGGCGATCTTCCAGGCATTGGCCATGAGGGCGGGCCCCTACCCCGCAGGCAAGTCAGAATGCGGTGGACAGGACGTGGCGCATACCCTTGGTGTTTTCCAATACGCGGCCCGTGCCCAGCGCCACGCAGGACAGGGGATCGTCGGCGATGGACACCGGCAGGCCGGTTTCGTCGCGCAGCACCTGGTCGAGATTGGCCAGCAGCGAGCCGCCGCCGGTCAGCACGATGCCCTTGTCCACGATATCGGCGGCCAGTTCGGGCGGCGTGGCTTCCAACGCCACCTTCACCGCTTCCACGATGGCGCCTACCGGCTCGGCCAGCGCCTCGGCGATGTGGCGCTGGGTGATGGTGATCTCCTTGGGCACGCCGTTCAGCAGGTCGCGGCCCTTGATCTCCATGGTGGTGCCGTTGCCGTCCATCGGCAGGGCGGCGGAGCCGATCTCCTTCTTGATTCGTTCGGAACTGGCTTCGCCGATCAGCAGATTCTGGTGACGGCGGATATAGGCGATGATCGCCTCGTCCATCTTGTCGCCGCCCGCCCGCACGCTGCGCGAATAGACGATGCCACCCAGCGACAGCACCGCCACTTCGGTGGTGCCGCCGCCGATATCCACCACCATCGAGCCGGTCGGCTCGGACACCGGCAGGCCCGCGCCGATCGCCGCCGCCATCGGTTCCTCGATCAGGAAGACGCGGCGCGCGCCCGCCGACAGGGCCGATTCCTGGATGGCGCGGCGTTCCACGGCGGTGGAGCCGGACGGCACGCAGACGATGATCATGGGATTGGCGAAGGAGCGGCGGTTATGCACCTTGCGGATGAAGTGCTTGATCATCTCCTCCGCCACCTCGAAGTCGGCGATGACGCCGTCACGCATGGGGCGGATCGCCTCGATATTGCCGGGGGTGCGGCCCAGCATCATCTTGGCGTCGTTGCCGACGGCGCGGACGGTTTTCTTGCCGTTGCGCCCGGTGATGGTGGAGACCACGCTGGGTTCGTTCAGGACGATGCCGCGCCCCTTCACATAGACCAGCGTATTGGCCGTGCCCAGATCGATGGCCATGTCGCTGGAAAGCGCGCCGAGAAGACTGCCGAACATGCTGAATCTGTGTCCCTGAACTGGAAGGCCGAAACCATAACTGCAAGCGCCGTACCGTTAACGGCCGGCCCCGGAGCGCCTTTTTCCGGGGCCGGCCTGTCTCATTCTGGGCCACTGACTATGCCCGTTGCGTCACATCCGTCACTTCGGATTTGTCACTGGGCCACCGACAGCGGCTCCGGCGCGCGCTTTTCACGCTTCACCAGCAGCTTGTTCAGGGCGTTGACATAGGCGAAGGCCGCCGCCGCCATGGTGTCGATATCCGACGCCTTGCCGGTGACGGTGCGGCCATTCTCCTCCAGCCGGACGCTGACCGTGGCCTGGGCGTCGGTGCCCTCGGTCACGGCGTTGATCTGGAACAGCTGCAGCGTGGCGGCGTGGGGGAAGGCCTCGCGGATCGCCTTGAAGATGGCGTCCACCGGGCCGTCGCCCTCGGTCCGCACGCTGCGCTCCTCGCCCGCCACCGACAGGGTCATCTGGGCGTTGGGCTTGATGCCCGTGCCGCTTTCGACCCGCACCGACTTGACCAGGATGGCGTCATGGCCGCGCACGATCTCGTCGTCCACCAGGGCGGCGATATCCTCGTCGAAGACATGCTTCTTCTTGTCGGCCAGATCCTTGAAGCGCCGGAAGGCGTCCTCGAAGGCTTCGGCCTCCAGCGCATAGCCCATGCTGTCCAGCTTGTCGCGGAAGGCATGGCGGCCCGACAGCTTGCCCAGCATCAGGCTGGTGGCATGTACGCCCACATCCTCGGGCCGCATGATCTCGTAGGTCTCGACATTCTTCAGCATTCCGTCCTGGTGGATGCCGGACTCATGGCTGAAGGCGTTCTTGCCCACGATGGCCTTGTTGTACTGAACCGGAAAGCCGGTGACGTTGCTGACCAGCTTGGAGGCGCGGTTCAGCATGGTGGTGTTGATGCCGGTGGTGAAGGGCATGATGTCCTTGCGCACCTTCAGCGCCATCACGATCTCCTCCAGGGCGGCGTTGCCGGCGCGCTCGCCGATGCCGTTGATGGTGCATTCCACCTGGCGCGCGCCCGCCAGCACGCCCGCCAGCGAGTTTGCCACCGCCAGGCCCAGATCGTTGTGACAATGGGTGGAGAAGATCACCTTGTCGGAATTGGGCACCCGCTCGCGCAGCATGGTGATGATGTCGAAGAATTCCTGCGGCGTGGAATAGCCCACCGTATCGGGCACGTTGATGACGGTGGCGCCGGAATTGATCGCCACATCCACGCAGCGCACCAGGAATTCCGGCACGGTGCGGGTGGCGTCCTCCGCCGACCATTCCACCTCGGAGGTATAGTTGCGCGCCCGCGTCACCGAGGCGCCGATCGCCTCCAGCACGGCGTTTTCACCCATGTTCAGCTTGTGCTTCATATGCACCGGGCTGGTGGAGATGAAGGTGTGGATGCGGGGCCGGAAGGCGCCCTTCAGCGCCTCGCCCGCCCGGTCCACATCCTTGAAGCCGGCGCGGCTCAGGCCGCAGACCGAGGCGCGCTTGACGATCTTGCTGATCTCCTGCACCGCCTTGAAGTCGCCGGGCGAGGAAATCGGAAAGCCCGCCTCGATGATGTCCACGCCCATTTCGTCCAGCAGTTCGGCGATCCGCAGTTTCTCTTCATGCGTCATCGCCGCGCCGGGCGACTGTTCGCCGTCGCGCAGGGTGGTGTCGAAAATCTGAATTGGCGTGGTGTCGGTATTGGTCATGACATTAGTCCTTCTGTTCGCCGCGATGCGCGGCTTCGATTCTCCCTTGTTCCGATCCCCTAAACACCGGGCGCGCGAACCATCCGCGCGCCAGGACGGCGCCTAGGGGCAGCTAAGAAGAAGAAGCGCGTGCGAAGAACCGAGGGAAGGACGGGGCATCCTGTCGGCGCGCACGATCGCGCGGGCGGAAAATCCACCCTTCGCCATCCTGCTGTGCACGCCTTCCGTCATGGACCTGTCGCCGTTCCGCCCGTGGAAAATTACGGTGTCTGAAGCCGGGCTAAGCGGCGGATAAAACACCGTTTTTCCCATGCTTGCTGCTTTTACGCTGATTTCCATGTGTTGCGCAATAGCGACACGGTCCCGGGGCCGCAAATCCCTGTTCCGGCAGCCGGAATCACCGCTCCACCGCCCGGCCCGGGCCTGCGGCCGACCATCCGGAGCCCCCGGCGGCCCGGAACCGCCCGGACGGGGCCACCCCCGGCAGGGAAACGCCGGACAGGCCGCCGGGCGGCTTTGCGGACGCTGCAAACCGGCTGTCTCAAAGTGGCCGTCTCAAAGTGGTTGCCTCAAAGTGGTTGCCTCCATGGCCGAACCCGCCTATCGGGGCGGGCAATAACGCCAACCCCCTTCGAGGCCCGCCGGACATGAAAATCCTGCCGCCCGTCTCGATCGAAGCGCGCCGCCTGCTGCCCAGCCCCTGGGACCTGCTGGCGGCGGTGCTGGTGCTCGGCTTCATCGTGGCCTTCGCCGATGCCAGCCGCCTGCTGATCCAGCCTTTGTCGGTGGTGTCCGGCCAGGATCTGAGCCTGGATCCGGCCCTGCTGCCCGGTTACGCCCTGCGGACCGCTTTCCGCATGTTGCTGGCGATGGGGGTGTCGCTGGCCTTCACGTTTGCCTATGCCACCTGGGCGGCCAAGAATCCCCGCGCCGGGACGCTGCTGGTGCCGCTGCTGGACGTGCTGCAGTCGGTGCCGATCCTGGGCTTCCTGTCGGTGACGGTGGTCTGGTTCCTGTCGCTGTCGCCGGGCCGGGTGTTCGGGGCCGAACTGGCCGCGGTCTTCGCCATCTTCACCAGCCAGGCCTGGAACATGGCCTTCAGCTTCTATCAGAGCCTGCGCACCGTGCCCGACGAGCTGAACGAGGCCGGGCGCATGTTCGGCCTGTCGTCTTGGGCGCGCTTCTGGCGCATCGAGGCGCCCTTCGCCATCCCGCCGCTGGTCTGGAACATGATGATGTCCATGTCGGGCGGCTGGTTCTTCGTCACCCTGTCGGAGGCGATCAGCGTCGGCCACACCACCATCGCCCTGCCCGGCATCGGCAGCTATATCGCCGTCGCCATCGCCCACAAGGATGTGGGCGCCATCCTGTGGGCGATCTTCGCCATGCTGGTGGTGATCCTGGTGTTCGACCAGCTTCTGTTCCGCCCCCTGGTGGCCTGGGCCGACCGCTTCCGCGTGGGCGACGCACAGTCCGAGGACCTGCCCCAGAGCTGGGTTCTGACCATGCTGCGCCGCTCGCGCCTGATCGACTGGATGACCGCCCCCTTCGAGCAGATGATGCGCTGGAGCTATCGTTTCCAGCCGCCCAGCTTCGGCGTGCGCGCGGCGCTGCGCGAGACCGACAGCCGTGCCGCCGGTTTCATCTGGTACGCCTTCCTGGCGCTGCTGGGCGGCTATGCCGCCTGGCGGGTGTTCAGCTTCACCGTCACCTGGATCACCTGGCGCGAGTTTTTCCTCACCGTCGGGC
>CALDFO010000549.1 GCA_937942205.1 uncultured Alphaproteobacteria bacterium | reverse complement strand
GCTCTTCCGATCTCCCTGATGTCGGTGAATCTGGCGAGCGAATGGTTGATCACCACCCTGGTGCCGACGGGGGTGGCGGGCGCCCTGCTGCCGCCGCTGCTGCTGAGCGCGGGCGTCGCGCTGCTGCTGCTGGGCCTAGTGATCCGGCTGAACCGCGAGCTGGTGCGGCCGCAATTGGGGCGCTCATGAAGACCGCGCTCCGGCAGGGCGGCGCGCGCCCCATCCATCTGGCGCCCTTCGGGCTGCACGCCCGTATGATGTTGGGCGGCTATCTGCGCCACACCCTGATGATCGCGGCGGCGCTGATGACCATCGCCCTGACCATCGACCTGTGGCCGCAGGTGCCGCTGCTGACCGCCGATCCCGCGCAGGGCAGCGGCGTCTTCTTCCTGTTCGGCCTGATCCGCCTGGCGGTGCTGCGGCTGCCCGACCTGCTGCCGCCTTTCATTCCCTTCGCCACCTTCCTGGGGGTGGTGTGGACCGAAAGCGCCTTCACCGAATCCCGCGAGCGTCTGCTGGTCTGGAACAGCGGCCGCTCGCCGCTCTATTGCATGGTGCCGCCGCTGCTGATGGGGGTGCTGATGGGCCTGTTGCTGTTCACGGTGGACGGCTTGCTGCGGCCCGCCGCCATCCATGTGCAGATCAAGGAAGTGCTGGGCCGCGAGGGCAAGCGGCTGGACCGGGCCCGCAGCGGCGGCGCGCACTGGATCGCGCTGCCCGACGGGTTGCTGCGGGCCGAGATCGAATATGGCCCGCCGGTGCGCCTGCACAACGCCACCATCTACAAGCTGGACACCAATGGCCATCTGCGCGAGGTGGACAGCGCGGTGGAAGCGGTGCCGCTGGACGGCGGCCGCTGGCGGCTGCTGGAGGGGCGCGCCTGGAGCGCCAGTGCCCATAGCGGCACCGAGGTAACGCTGGGCGACAACAGCGAGGAGGTGGAAACACCCTTCGGCGAAAAGATCATCGCTTTGTCGCTGAACACACTGTGGCTGCACAATATCGGCCTGTCGCCGCAATATCTGCACTTGCCGGATCTTTACAGCCTGGCCCATGCCGAGATCTTCGCGCGCGACGGCAGCGGCTATCGCACGCGCTTCCAGGCGCTGCTCAGCGGGCCGCTGCTGACCTGCGCTATGGCGCTGCTGGCGGCGGCGCTGTCGCTGCGCCATTTCGCCTATCGCACGCGCGCCTTCGCGCTGGTGGCGGTGCTGCTCACCGGCTACCTGTCGCACTTCATGGTGCGGGCGCTCTATCTGATGGGGGAATTCGGCTATGTGCCCGCGCCGGTGGCGGGCTGGCTGCCGCCGCTGCTGATCCTGGCGATGGCGGTGGGCGTGCTGCTGCTGATCCAGCGCGACCGCGGCCTGGCCTGGAGCCTGCGGGATTTGCCCGCCTTCCGGGCGGACCGTCCCGGTCCCTGAGGGCGTCTTATTTTACGATGAGATGCTCGTGCACCGCGCGGCCGGTGGCGGTGTCGGTGCCCAGTATGTCCAGCGCCGGCACCTTGGGCGTCAAGCCGCCTTCCTCCACCTGCAGATAGACATAGGCCACCTTCACGTTGCGGTCGCCGATCCGCATCAGGGCCTGCGGCTTCTTCTGGGCGTCGAGCGACAGGGTCAGGCTGCGCTCGGGCAAGGCGGCGATGCGGAAGGTGCGGGGCGCGTCCTGGCGCGGCGGATCGGTCCGCACGCCATAGGCCATCATGCGCTCGATGAAATTCAGCGGCTTTTTGTGCCCGTCCACATTGAACCAGCGCCAGAAACCTTCCACCGGCTCACGGGCGTCGAAATCGCCTTGCGCGTCCAGCCGCGCGGCATAGACCACCGTGTTGGCGTTGACCGAGCGCTGCACATAGAAAAGCTGATTGGGCTCGCGGGGCGTCTGGAATTCGGGACGCAGGCGCGGCAGCGTGTCGGCTTCCGTCACCGTGCTGGCGAAGTCCCGCGCCGCCGCCGGCCAGGCGGCCAGCAGCAGGAACAGGAACGACAGCAGGCCCGCGCGTTTGCCCGCCATTCACAGATGAATGGTTCGGGGCTCGTCCGGCGCGGCAATCTCCTCGCCCGGCTCGTGCGACACCGACAGAACGGTCAGGGTCCGCAGCGCGCCCCGGCGGTCCCGCCAGGAGATGGACTGGCCCACGGCCAGGCCCAGCAGCGCCGCGCCCACCGGCGTCAGCACCGAAATGTGGCCCCGGGCGGCTTCGGCATCCTCGGGATAGACCAGCCGGACGTCCCGCACATCGCCGGTTTCATCCTCGAAACGGGCGCGCGCGCCCATCTGGATGGTGTCGGGCTGCGGGGTCGCGATGGTGGCGCGGTCCAGCTCCTCCAGCAGGAAGCCCGCCACATCCGGCATGGTCTGGGCGCTGCGCTCGGCCAGGTTGCAGAGCCGGTCATAATCGGCGGCGGCGACGGTGATGGCGGGTTGCGGCGTTGGCATGATCATGGCGAACCTCCAAAAAAAATGCGCGGTTCGCGCAGAAGGAGCGCGGCCGCGGCAACAGGGATCGGAAAGGACAAAGGTCCGGACGTCGCGCAGGCGGCGTCCGGTTACACGCCTGTGTGCAGGCGGCTCGCGCGAAAAGTCAGGCGGATTGTCCTCGTCATGAATCCAGCATAGGCCACAAGCCCGGCGCTGAACATGAAGAAAGTGTAATGATGGCCCGGCCACGGCGCGGGTGTGCGCCGTGGCCGGTTATTCCCGGAAACAGGCTCTGAAAACGGATCAGGCAGGCAGGCGGTAGGCCACCAGCTCCGAGCCGTAGCCGCTGCCGGTGGGCACCACGATGTATTGGCGGCCGCCCTGCATGTAGGTGATGGGCGAGCCGGTCTGCACCTTGTCCATCAGCACCGCGCCTTTTTCTTCGCCGGTGGCCTTGTCATAGGCGCGCAGGCGGGCGGCCTTGCGGCCCTGCTCGTCGGTGAAGACGCCTGCGTCACCGCAGATCACCAGCGTCTTGGTGGTCAGCGTGCCCAGGATGCCGGACTGGCCGGTGCGCGGGATCTTCACGCCCTTCAGCCGGGGATGGTTGCGGATGAAGTCC
>CALDFO010000548.1 GCA_937942205.1 uncultured Alphaproteobacteria bacterium | reverse complement strand
TGATGATGCCGGGGTAGAAGCCCGCCTCGGCCACGCCCAGCAGGAAGCGCAGGATGAAGAAGCTGACCGGCCCCTGCACAAAGGCGAAGCCCATCGAGATGACGGCCCAGGTGATGATGATGCGCGACAGCCACAGCCGCGCCCCCACCCGCTCCATGATCAGGTTGGAGGGCACCTCGAACACCAGATAGCCCAGGAAGAAGACGCCGGTGCCCCAGCCGAACACTTCGGGCGAAAAGCCCAGATCCTGGTTCATGGTGAGCGCGGCGAAGCTCACATTCACCCGGTTGAGGAAGGCGGCGACGTACATCGCCAGGATCAGCGGCACGAGCCGGAAGGCCGCCCGGCGCAGGATCGCGTCGGCTTCTGCGTTGACGATGGTCATGGATCCCCGCCCGTTTCCCGGCGCGAGCCTGACCGGAAGGCCGCGCCGAAAGCAAGGGGCCTGGAATGGCAGGGCGCGAATAACGCCCTGTTTTCACTGGACATTCCGCGCAAGACCGGCGGCAGCCTCCCGGTTGCCTGTTAAAGCCTTGCCGCAAAAGGGTGTTTCGCCTATACCCCGCGCCTTCAACGGCTGCGGTCGTCCGGGGCTTCCGAATGGAAGTGGCGCATGGTGCGCGTCCCGGCGAGCCAAAACGAAGGGCGGACACCCTCCCTCTTCGCTCCGCGGTCACAGGAAAGGGACCAAGATGGCTCTTTACGAGCATCTCCTGATCGCGCGCCAGGACATCAGCGCGCAACAGGTGGACGCACTGGCCACCCATCTCAAGACCATCGTCGAAGGCGAAGGCGGCAAGATCGAGAAGCAGGAATATTGGGGCCTGCGCGGCCTGGCCTATCGCATCAAGAAGAACCGCAAGGGCCATTACGTCCTGCTGAACATCAACGCCCCCGCCGGTGCGGTGATCGAGCTGGAACGCCAGCTCAAGATCAACGAGGACGTGCTGCGCTACATCACCGTCAAGGTGGACCAGTTCGACGTGTCGTCGAGCAAGAACCGCCGCGACGACAAGCCGGAAGGCGAAAAGCCCGCCGGCGAGACCGAGGAGACCGTGCAATGAGCTTTGGTGGCAATCGTGACGGCGGCGCCCCCCAGGGTGGACGGGGCGGCGACCGCGAGGGTGGACGCGAAGGCGGCCGTGGCGGCCGCGAGGACGGCGCCCGCCGTCCCTTCTTCCGCCGCAAGAAGACCTGCCCCTTCTCCGGCGATAACGCGCCGAAGATCGACTATAAGGACGTCAAGCTGCTGCAGCGCTTCATTTCCGAACGCGGCAAGATCGTCCCGGCCCGCATCACCGCGGTCAGCAACAAGAAGCAGCGCCTGCTGGCCAACGCCATCAAGCGCGCCCGCTTCATGGCGCTGCTGCCGTACGTCGTGAAGTAGGAGAACCACCATGCAAGTGATCCTGCTCGAACGCGTCGAGAAGCTCGGCCAGATCGGCGACGAGGTGAAGGTCAAGGACGGCTTCGCCCGCAACTTCCTGCTGCCCAAGAAGAAGGCCCTGCGCGCCACCAAGGCGAACCGGGAATACTTCCAGACGCAGAAGGCCAATATCGAGGCCAACAATCTGCGCCTGAAGGGTGAAGCCGAGAAGGTCGGCCAGAAGCTCGACGGCCAGAAGTTCGTCCTGATCCGCCAGGCCGGCGACCGTGGCCAGCTTTACGGCTCCGTCAGCCCGCGCGACGTCGCGGACGCGATGGCCGCCGCCGGCTTCAAGGTCGACCGTCACCAGATCAACATCAGCGTGGCGATCAAGCATATCGGCCTGGTCACCCTGCCTGTGGTGCTGCATCCCGAAGTGAAGGTGAGCATCACCGTCAATGTCGCCCGCAGCGAGGACGAAGCCGAGCGCCAGGCGCGCGGCGAGGACGTGCTGTCGGAGAAGACGGACGCCGAGGAAGCGGCCGCCGCCGCCGAGGAGATGTTCGAAGAAGGCTCCGCCCCGGCCGAAGAAGCCGCGGAAGACGCCGAAGCCTGATCGCTTCGATCATCCAGAATGCAAAAAGGCCGGTCGCAGGACCGGCCTTTTTGTTTGGGTTTCTTGCCCCGTCTTCCGGCCCTCACCGCACCCGGCGCTTGCCCGTCAGCCGCGTCGCCAGCAGCTTATCCACCCGCCGCCCGTCCAGGTCCATCACCTCGAAGCGCCAGCCCTGGGTCTCGAAGCTTTCGCCCACATTGGGCAGCCGCCCGAAACCGTGAATGACGAAGCCCGCCGCGGTATGGGCCTCGATGTCCTCCGCCAGCTTGATGCCGGTGGCTTCCACCAGTTCGTCCAGCGGCATCCAGCCCGCCAGCAGCAGCGAGCCGTCGTCGCGCCGCACCAGCGGCAGCTCCTGCGGGCCGTCCTCGGACGAGAACTCGCCCACGATGGAGCCCAGGATATCGGCGGTGGTCACCAGTCCGCGGAAATGGCCGTATTCGTCATGCACCAGCCCCATATGGATGGACGAATCCTTCAGCGCGAAGATCACGTCGCGGGCATCGGCGCTGTCGGGAATGACCGGGGCATGGCGCACCAGATCGCGGATCGACGGGGTGCCGCCCGCCAGATAGGCCGTCAGGATATCCTGGGCCTGCACCACGCCCACCACCTCGCCCGCCGTGTCATAGACCGGCAGGCGCGAGTGCGAACTGGCGTTCAGGGCGGCGGCGATGGCGGCGTCGTCGTCGGACAGGCTGATGGCGTCCACCTCATGGCGCGGCGTCATCACCACCTTCACATTGCGGTCGCCCAGCCGCAGCACGCCCGCGATCATCTCCTTTTCGCCCGGCTCCAGAACACCAGACGTTTCAGCCTCGGCGATCAGGGTCTTGATCTCCTCCTCGGTGACACGCTCCTCGCGCGTGCCCTGCTGGCGCAACAGAAACAGCACCAGCTTGCCGGAGGCATCCAGCAGCCAGACCAGAGGCGCGGTGATCTTGGCGACGATGGCCATGGCGGGCGCCACCCGCGCCGCCACCATCTCCGGATTGCGCAGCGCCACCTGCTTGGGCACCAGCTCGCCGATGATCAGCGAGGCATAGGTGATCGCCACCACCACCGCGCCCACGCCCAGCGCCTCGGCCAGTTCGCGCGACAGGCCCTGCGCCACCAGCCACTGGGCGAAACGATAGCCCAGCGTGGCGCCGGAAAAGGCGCCCGACAGCACGCCGACCAGGGTGATGCCGATCTGCACCGCCGACAGGAACCTGCCGGGATCGGAGGCCAGCGCCAGGGCGCGGCGCGAACCGTTCACCTCCTGCTCGACCAGCGCCTTCAGGCGGCTGACACGGGAAGAGACGATGGCCATTTCGGACATGGCCAAAAGCCCGTTCACGACGATCAGGAACGCAACCGCCGCGATTTCAAGGCCAAGCATGGGATGGAAAGACTCGGGGAATCCCCGTCACTATTGCACGGAAACGGGCGGCGGTGGGGTGGATTTTGCGCGGTCCGGTCAGGCCGCGCCCGACCGCGCGGCGAATTCACGGCGGGACAGGCCGGCCGGCGGATCGCCGAAAAAGACCTCCACGCTTTTCAGCTTGCCGTCCTCGAAGGTCATCCGTTCGGCGTTGCGGAATCGCGCCGCCGGATGCACCGCGCTGGCCTCGCCCAGGGTGGCGTCATAGACGACCAGCACCTGATCGCCCGCCTGCATCACCGCCACGAAATCGAACCGGCGGCGGATATCGGCATGGGGCCAGCAGCGCGCGAAATAGGCCTCGCGCCCGATATGGTCGTCGAACGGGCTGGTGAAGGTGAAGCCCGGCGCCATATTGTCCGCGATGAAGGCGCGGTCGCCGGTTTCATACGCGTGGAAATAGCCCTTGGCCCATTCCGTCAGGTCTTTCGGCGCAAGCGTCATGACACGGCCTCCTTCAATCCGCGAGCGTCTTTTCCAAGGCATCCATCAGCGCGTTGGTACCGTGCTCGCGGCTGCCGGCATCGTCATAGCCGTCCAGATAGTCGCCATATTCGGTGAGGATGAATTTCGTCCCGTCTCCGTCCGGTATCAGTTCGATGCAGGCCTGGGACACCGAAATCTTGCGCGCATCCAGATGCATCACATAGCTGTAGATGATCCGTCCCGCCGTGTCGGACGTCGGCGGCACGATGTCCTGATAGAAGCAGCTGAAGTGTGAAACCACGCCCGTTTTCTTCCAGCGGCCCGATTCCTGTTCCTGCCCGCCGACGCGGAAATCGAAGCTGTGGCGCACCGGCTCCCAGGCGTCGCCGCCGCCGAACCATCTGGCCTTTTGCGCCGGATCGGCGAAGGCGGCGAAGACGCGCGGCGGCGGCGCGGACCAGCGGCGCGTGATAGTGAAGCTGGCATGGGTGACGGAGCGGGACATGAGGTTCCTTTCTGATTCCGGTTTCAGGCTTCGCCGTCCGGCTTGCTGGCGTCCAGGAACGCCCCCAGCCGGTCGAGACGGCGCTCCCACAGGGCGCGGCGCCCGGCGACCCACTGTTCGGCCAGGCTGAGCCGCTGCGGATCGAGGCGGCAGGTGCGCACGCGCCCCACCTTCCGGCTTGTCACCAGTCCGGACTCTTCCAGCACCTTCAGGTGCAGCATCGCCCCGGCCAGCGACATGGGCAGCGGCGCGGCCAGTTCGCTGACCGTGGCCGGTCCCTGGGCCAGCCGCTCCACCATCGCCCGGCGGGTGGGATCGGACAGGGCGGCAAAGGTCCGGTCGAGGTGCTGGGCAGGTTCATTGTTCATCATTCACTTAAGTATTAGCCCACCCCTTAATTGTCAAGTCATCACTTAAGTGTTGTCCGGCCCCGCTTCCCGCTCAAAGCGGCTGCGATTATCCCCGGCGATCCGATCCGGCTATGATGGTCCCAGCTTTCGGAGTGCCGCCATGTCCGTTCACAGCCAGACCCGCCGCGTCACCGTGCCGGATATCCGCGCCCATAAGGGGGCCGCGCCGGTGGTGGTGCTGACCTGCTATCACGCCCATACCGCCCGCCTGCTCGACAGCCATGTGGATGTGATGCTGGTGGGCGACAGCCTGGGCATGGTGATGCACGGGCTGGAAACCACCCTGGGCGTCACGCTGGAGATGATGATCGCCCACGGCAAGGCGGTGATGCGCGGGGCGCAAAAGGCGCTGGTGGTGGTGGACAACACCTTCGGTTCCTATGAGGAAAGCCCGGAGGTGGCCTTCCGCAACGCCGCCCGCGTGATCCAGGAAACCGGCTGCACGGCGGTGAAGCTGGAAGGCGGCAGCCGCATGGCCGCCACCATCCATTACCTGACCGAACGCGGTATCCCGGTGATGGCCCATATCGGGCTCACCCCCCAGATGGTGCATGTGAAGGGCGGCTTCCGCACCGTGGGCCGCACCGAGGAGGACTGGCCGTTGCTGCTGGCCGATGCCCAGGCCGTGGCCGAGGCGGGCGCCTTCGCCGTGGTGCTGGAAGGCATGGCCGCTGGCGGCGAAAATCACCGCCGAAATCCCCATCCCTACCATCGGCATCGGCGCCAGCCCGGCCTGCGACGGCCAGGTGCTGGTGATGGAGGACATGCTGGGCCTCAATCCCGACCCGCCCAAATTCGTGCGCCAGTACGCCCAGCTGGGCCCGGCCATCGAGGCGGCGGTCCAGGCCTATGCACGCGATGTCCGCGCCCGCGCCTTTCCCGGCGCGGAAAACGTCTATCCCATGAAAAAAGCCCGGTAAAAGGGCCGAAAAGCAGGCAATTCTTACGGGCCCGCGCATTGCGAACCGCGCCCGCGCGGGCTAATTAACCCGTCCCCTCAAAGACTTCATCAGACAAGGGCCGCCCGTGAGTGACATTTTCCGCGAAGTCGAGGAAGACGTTCGCAAGGAACGCGCCCAGCAGCTCTGGAAGCGCTATGGCACCTATCTGATCGCGCTGGGCGTGGTGGCCCTGGCCGCCGTGGGCGGCTGGCAGCTCTGGAAGCGCCACCAGTTGCAGGAACGCGAAAAAGCCTCCACCGCCTTTGTCGCCGCCCAGCGCATTTCCAATCCGCAGGCCGCCGCCACCGCCTTCAACGAAGCCGCCAACGGCGCCCCCAAGGGCTATGCCGAAGTGGCGCGCCTGGCCCAGGCCAACGCCATGTTCGCGGCGGGCCAGACCAAGGAAGCCATCGCCGTCTATCGGGACATCGCCAATGCCGACAAGGGGCCGGTGGGCGCGGCGGCGCGCCTGCGCGCGGCCTGGGGCCTTTCCGAAACCGCCACCCGCCAGGACCTGGCGGCGCTGCTGGAGCCGATCAACCAGGCCGGCAGCCCCTGGCGCGAGAACGCCCTGGAAGTGCTGGCCTATGCCGATTACCGCGCCATGGACCGCAAGGCCGCCCAGGCCAAGTTCGAGGCCCTGGCCAACGCCGCCGAAGCGCCCCAGGCGCTGAAGGCCCGCGCCAAGGCGATGGTGGACTTCCTCAAGGGCGGCGGCGCCACCAGCTATGGCACCGTGCCGCCGGACGTCGTGGCCCTGCCGCCTCCGCCCGCGGGCATCGCAACCGCGCCCGCGACGCCGCAGGCGCCGTGACATGACCCGCCGCGCCGCCCGCCTTTGCCTTGCGCTCGCGGCCGTCACGTTGCTGTCCGGCTGCGCCGTCACCAACGAGATCGGCAGCTGGTTCAGTTCCAACGGCAAGAAATCCAATCTGCGTGGCGTGCGGATTCCGGTGATGGCGCTGGACAGCGAGGTCAAGCCGGACGAAACCCTGGCGGGCACGCCCATCCAGCTGCCGCCGCCCTATCGCAATCCCGACTGGCCGCAACCGGGCGGCTATGCCTCCAACGCGCTCTATCACCTCGCCGCGCCGGGACGGCTGCGCGAGGTCTGGAGCCGCAGCGCCGGCAAGGGCACCGATTCCGATTCCGCCCTGGTTTCCACCCCCATCGTGGCGGGCGGCCTGATCTTCGCGCTGGATGCCGAGGCGCACATCTATGTCTTCCGCACCCGCGACGGCGAGCCGGTCTGGGACAAGCGCCTGGCGCCCAAGAACGGCACCGACTGGCCCACCTTCTGGGGTCTGCTGGGCAAGCCCAACACCATCGACCCGCCCAAGGGCATGGGCGGCGGCATCGCCTACAATGACGGCAAGGTCTACGTCACCAGCGGCTTCGGCAGCCTGATCGTGATGGAGGCCAGGACCGGCAAGGAACTGTGGCGCAAGGATCTGGGCCGCCCCATCATCAACGCGCCCGTCGTCAATGGCGGGCGCCTCTTCATCTCCACGCACGACAACCATTTTTACGCCCTGGCCGAAAGCGACGGCCGCCAGCTCTGGGAC
>CALDFO010000547.1 GCA_937942205.1 uncultured Alphaproteobacteria bacterium | reverse complement strand
CCGCGCCCAACAATAGAGACACAGACAGTGGTACAGATCGTCCACGCGCGGCGTCCGCTGGCGCGCAAGAACACCCATGCCGGTTTGACGGCGCTGGGGCCGGACCAGTTCGAGGGCTATGCCTCGCTGTTCGGCGTCGCCGACGGCGGCGGCGACACGGTAGCGCCGGGCGCCTTCGCCGCCTCGCTGCGGCGGCGCGGAGCCGGTGAGGTCCGGATGCTCTACCAGCATTTTTCCCACGCCCCCATCGGGGTGTGGGAGCTGATCCGCGAGGACGGCCGCGGCCTCTATGTGCGCGGGCGGCTGGCCCGCGATGTGGAGCAGGCGCGCGATGTCGCGGCGCTGCTGGCGGAAGGGGCGTTGAACGGCCTGTCCATCGGCTTTCGCACCCAGCGCGCCCGGCGCGGCGCAACGGGGCGCATTTTGGAGCAGGTCGAGCTTTGGGAAATTTCGGTCGTGACCTTTCCGTTGCTGGAAGGGTCGAGGGTCACGGCCATCGGCGCGCGCCGGGCGTCCGGCCAGGAACCGGAGCCCGGCCTGGCGCGGATCATTCGGCAAGCAACCGGCGCGATGGGCGCCTGATTCAAGCAGGAGTATCTATGGAACTGGAAACCAAGGCCGTCGAACACGGCCAGACCTTCGAGATCAAGCAGGCTTTCGACGATTTCCTGTCGGGCTTCGAAGCCTTCAAGCAGGCCAATGACGAGCGCCTGGCGGGGCTGGAGCGCCGTGGCGGCGATGTGCTGCAGGAAGAAAAGGTGGCGCGCATCGACCGCGCCCTGACCGAGCAGAAGCAGACGCTGGACGCGCTGGTGCTGGCGGCGGCGCGGCCCGCGCTGGGCGGCGAGCGCAAGGCTTTCGATCCGGCCGGGGCCGAGCGCAAGCAGGCCTTCGACCGCTATGTCCGCAAGGGTGAGGGCCCGGACATGGAAATCAAATCCATGAGCGCGGGCAGCAACGCCGATGGCGGTTATACCGTGCCGCTGGAGATCGAGCGCACCATCGACCGGGTGCTGGCCAAGGCCTCGCCGGTGCGCGCCATCTCCACCGTGCGGGCCATCGGCGGCGGCACCTATCGCAAGCCCATCGCCACGGCGGGCGCGGCCAGCGGCTGGGTGGGCGAAACCGGCACCGTCAGCCAGACCAATACCCCGACCCTGGCGGCGCTGGATTTTCCGGCGATGGAGCTCTACGCCATGCCCGCCGCCACCCAGACCCTGCTGGATGACAGCCAGGTGGATATCGAACAGTGGCTGGCCGACGAGGTGCAGATCGTCTTCGCCGAACAGGA
>CALDFO010000546.1 GCA_937942205.1 uncultured Alphaproteobacteria bacterium | reverse complement strand
TGGGTGCTGCGGGCTGCGGTAGCGTCGTCGCGGAACGGCCATGGCTGGATTGCTACTATGCCGCCGCCAATCCGGTGCGCGGCCTGTTGGGCCTGGCCCCGGTGGCAGGGCCGGCCTCGGCGCCGCCCGCGCCGCCGCCGCCGCGCAAGGCTGCAAGTGTCGCGACGGGCCTGTCCGGCAAACCGGGAACGGGGAGCGGCCGCATGACATCCTATACCTTCGACCGCAACGGCTTCTTCACCGTGACGCTGGACAATGGTGAGGTGTGGCGCCAGTTGACCGGCGACAGCTCGGTCGCGCGCTGGTTCCGGAAACCGCAGACCTATGCCGTGACCGTCACCGATGGCCTGTTTGGCAGCCACAACCTGCGCGTCAAGGGCGAGCCGGGGATGTTCAAGGTCCGCCGCGTGTTCTGACGGCGTGTGACCGTTCTTGTCTTGCGGGAAAGTCTGTTTTGCAGGTGCTAAAAAGAACCGACCCCGGCCAGGGGAGGAGTGACCGGTTCACGCCATATGGCGCATTTCAATGCGGGCGGCTGGATCGCGGCGCGGGGATGCCATAGCCTGGGGCGGCTGCCGATCAGAAGAGCCAAAAGGCCGCCATGCCCCAGCAAAAGCCCGTATCCCCTACCGTCTCTAAAGCCGCCTCCGGGGCCGCCGCCTTCGAGCCGGATGTGATCGTCGTGGGATCGGGGGCGGGCGGCGGCATGGCTGCCTATGTCCTGACTCTGGCGGGCATCAAGACCTTGGTGCTGGAGGCGGGCCGCGCCTATGACCCGCAGGCCGAGACGCCCATGCTGAACTGGAATCATGACGCGCCGTTGCGCGGCAATTCCACGCCCGACAAGCATTTCGGCTATTACGACGCCACCGTGAATGGCGGCTGGGAAGTGCCGGGCGAGCCTTACACCTGTGCGCCCGGCTCCACCTTCAAATGGTGGCGGTCGCGCATGGTGGGTGGGCGCACCAATCACTGGGGCCGTCATGTGCCGCGCTTCGGGCCCTATGATTTCAAGCCCAGAAGCCGCGACGGCCTGGGCATGGACTGGCCGATCTCTTACGCCGATCTGGCGCCTTATTACGACCGCACCGAATTGCTGGTCGGGGTGTCGGGCACCAATGAGGGGTTGGAGAACCATCCCGACTCCTCCCCCGGAATCCTGCATCCGCCCGCCAGGCCGCGCATTCCCGAACTGGCGATCAAGGCGGGGGCCAATGCGCTGGGCATCCCTTGCGTGCCCGCGCGCCAGGCGGTGATCACCCAGCCCATCGCGCATCCCGATGCGCCGCGCCAGGCCTGTTACTATGCCAGTCCCTGCGGGCGCGGTTGTTCCATCGGCGCCGCCTTCCAGAGCACCACCTCGCTGCTGCCCATGGCCATGGCCACCGGCAAGCTGCGTCTTGTCTCTGACGCCATGGTGGCGCGGGTGATCCTGGACAAAAGCGGCAAAGCGCGGGGCGTGGAATATTTCGACAAGGCGGGCCGGTCCCATCTGGCGACGGCGCGCGCCGTGGTGCTGGCCGCCAGCGCCTGCGACACGGCCAGGATATTGCTCAATTCGCGCGACGGCGGGCTGGCCAATTCCAGCGGCCAGCTGGGCCGCAACCTGATGGACACCACCGGCACCAATGTCACCGCGCATATTCCGGCGCTGGAAGGGCGGCCGCGCTACAACGAAGA
The DNA here is from genome assembly GCA_937942205.1 of uncultured Alphaproteobacteria bacterium. Classification (GTDB taxonomy): domain Bacteria; phylum Pseudomonadota; class Alphaproteobacteria; order Micropepsales; family Micropepsaceae; genus Rhizomicrobium. The sequence goes on along the minus strand of CALDFO010000546.1, from coordinate 422 downwards.
CGGCATGTCGGTGGCCCACCTTTACATTCCCTGGTGGCTGTACAAGGAGCAGGCGGCGGGCAAGCTCGATTTCCCGCGCGGCTATCACTACGAACTGGGCGGCCGCTTCGGGATGCCCGGCGCGGCCCTGCCGCTGAGCGGGCGTGAGGATGGCTATGGCGCATCGCTCAAGGACGATGCGCGGCGCTATTACGGGGCGCAGATTTCGCTGACCGTGCGCGGCGAGATGATCCCCAATGCTGACTCCTATTGCGAACTGGACCCGGCGGTGAAGGACAAGTTCGGCCTGCCGGTGCTGCGTTTCCACTGGAGATGGTCGCAGCATGAAATCCGCCAGATCGCCCATGGCATAAAGACGGCGCGCGCCATCGCCGAGCGCCTGGGCGGCACGGTGCTGACCCCGGAAATGCCGCCGGAAGACG
>CALDFO010000545.1 GCA_937942205.1 uncultured Alphaproteobacteria bacterium | reverse complement strand
GGCGCGCGCGGCGGACTGGTGCGCGCGCCAGGCGCAGTTCGATCCCGATGTCTGGATCCTGGAGATCGAGGACCGGCAGGGCCGCGCCTTCGTGGACGAACCTGTCATCTGACCGTGCTCTGTCTGGGTTGATGAAAGCGGTTTTGGAAACCTTCCTGATCTTCCTGCGGCTGGGCGTGACCAGCTTCGGCGGGCCGGTGGCCCATATCGCCTATTTCCGCGAGGCTTTTGTCGTGCGCCGCCGCTGGCTGAATGAGGAAGCCTATGGCGCGCTGGTGGGCTTCTGCCAGTTCCTGCCCGGTCCGTCCTCCAGCCAGGTGGCCATGGGATTGGGATTGCAGCGCGCCGGTTATGGCGGACTGCTGGCGGCTTTTGCCGGTTTCACCTTGCCGTCCGCCGCGCTGATGATCCTGTTTGCGCTGCTGCTGGATGCGGGGGTGGCGCGCGCGCCCTGGACGCATGGACTGAAGCTGGCCGCCGCCGCCATTGTCGCCCAGGCGCTATGGAGCATGGCGCGGACCTTGACGCCGGATGCGCCGCGCCTGGCGATGGCGGCGCTGGCGGCGGCGCTGGCGCTGCTGGCGCCCGGCGCGGTGGGACAGATCGCGGCGATCGCGCTGGGCGCGGGGCTGGGGGCGTTGATCGTCAGGCCCGCCGCCGGTGCGCCGGAGGAGGCCCTGCGCGCGCCGCGGCATCTGGCCCGCGCGCCTTGGCTGCTGGCGGCCTTTTGTCTGCTGCTGGCGGGGCTGCCGCTGTTGGCGGCGCGTTATCCCGGGCTGGCGCTGTTCGACATCTTCTATCGCACCGGCGCACTGGTATTCGGTGGCGGACATGTGGTGCTGCCGCTGCTCCAGCAGGCGCTGGTGACGCCGGGCTGGATTGATGCGGCGCCGTTCCTGGCCGGCTACGGCGCGGCGCAGGCGGTGCCGGGGCCGCTCTTTTCCTTTGCCGCCTTCCTGGGTGCGAAGATCGGCGGCATGGGCACGGCCTTGCTGTGTCTGCTGGCGATCTATCTGCCGTCGTTGCTGCTGGTGGCGGGCGGCTGGCCGTTATGGCGTCGCGTGGCGCATCATGCCGCGCTCCGCGCCGCGCTGGCCGGAATCAATGCGGCGGTGGTGGGTCTGCTGGCGGCGGCCCTCTGGTCGCCGGGCCTGACCGAAGCGATCCGTTCGGTTTCCGATATGGCCATCGCCGGAACGGCATTGCTGCTTCTGTGGCGGG
>CALDFO010000544.1 GCA_937942205.1 uncultured Alphaproteobacteria bacterium | reverse complement strand
TTCGGCGTCCATCAGGTTGAAGGCGGTAGAAAGCGCATCCGCCAGCGCCGCCTGTCCGGCCACCACGGTGACGCTGGCATGACGCTGCGGCGTGGCCCCGCTGCGCGGATCGATGATGTGACTGAATTTTCCCCGCCTGTCGAAGCGGAAACCCAGCGGACTCGAAGTGGCGACGGCGCGGTCCTCCACATCGAGCACCTGGAGGATACGGGCCTCCTGGCGCGGATCGGCAATGCCGACACGCCATGGCCGCCCGCCCGGCGCGGAACCGATGGCACGGCTTTCCCCCATGTCAACCATGGCGCGCGCGATGCCGCCGGCCTTCAGGAGGGTCACAACGCGGTCGGTGACATACCCCTGGGCGATGCCGTTGAACGTCAGCGCCGATCCCGTCGGCAACGCGATCCGGGCGGGCGAACACGCCACCTTGTCGAGGCCGACCCGTGCAAGGCAATCCTGCACGGTCCTGGCCGGTGGCCCGGCTTCCGGCGCGCCGGGCGTCGAAAAATGACGCCGATAGATATCCCATAACGGCTGCACGGTCGGATCGAAGGCGCCGCCGGTCAGGGCTCCGGCCTCGCGGCTTTGCCGCACGATGTCCACCAGTTCCGGCGGCGGCGCGACCAGGAAACCCTGTCTGTTGAGCAGGGTCAGCGCCGAATCCTCGCGGTAGAGGCTGAAAATGCGCTCCAGCCGGTGCACTTCGGCAATCGCCATCTCCGCCAGCCACTGCGCCTTGGCGCTGTCCGGATGATGGATGACCAGCGACGCCTGGGCGCCCATCGCTCCGCCATTCCACCGCACCGCGTCCGGCGCGGCGGCGGCGTCATAGGGAGACAACAGCGCCAGGCCGGACGCGGCGGCGCTGATGCCGATCATGCGGCGCCGGGTCATGTCACCGGACATCGTCTTGCCCCCTCTCTCCGGAAGGCGCCCGTGCGTCCTCGCCGGCCTGCTGTTCCAGAATATAACTGCGGGGAATCCCGTCGAAACGCACCATGCTGCCGCCATGCTCGCGGACGAAGGCCGCCGCCGCCTGCGCGGTGGAAAAGGGCACGGCCTCGGCGGCGCCCATCCCGCCCCTGACGGCGCTGCCGATAACGAAAAAGGCTTTCCGGGCTTCGATCCAGTTCTTCGCGCCGGGCTTGTCCCAGCTCGGCGCCTTGGCCATGTCGGACACATAGATCGCCCGAATATCCTTGGGCTCCTCCGGCAGCATGGTGAAAGCGATGGCGTCGCGCGCCGAGGAGAACCAGACCGGCTCGATATACCGGGACAGGATGATCTGCCCCTTTGGTCCGGCATGTTCGAGGATGTTCATCCCGCAATAGCGTCCCATCGCAGCTTCGGTCATGGCGGCGGGCGCGGGCGGCGCGTCCTCTTCGCGCCCGCAGGCCCCGAGCAGGAGCAGACTGGCGAACACAATCACGGCCAGGCGCGGCGTCATAATTCCCTCCTGGAAAAGGCCAGGGCGGCGAGCGCCATCGGCGCGGCCACCCATACCGCCAGCGCCGCGAGCAACACGGCAGGCGGCGGTGCGGCATCCCGCACCGTACCGGCCATGCCGGAGGCGGCGGCAATTCCGTCCGAGCCGGTGAGATTGAGCAGCCGGTAGCTGTCCGCCGGATTGAACAGCAGCAGCGCCGCCAGCACGCCGCCATTGACGAACCGGCCCTGATCGGCGACCAGCAGCCCCAGCAGCGCCATGTCATAGAGGACGACGAACAGCAGCCATACGGCGACGGCGATGCCGCCCGCCGTGCCACGGTCGGAAACCAGGACGCTGACCAGATAGCCGATCGCGACGAACACGGCTCCCAGCAGCACCGAGGATGCCGTCATCGTCAGGAAGGCGGCCCAGCTTGCGGCGTCCGCCGCCTGCCCGCCGACCGCCAGCACGGCCCCGGCAAGCCCGTAACCGATACAGGTCGCGAAGGCCAGAATGGCGATATGCCCCAGGAACTTGCCGAGCAGGACCTGCCGCCGCCGCACGGGATAGGAGAGCAGGAGCATCATGGTGCCGCGCTCGATCTCGCCGACGATGGCGTCATGGGAAATCAGGAGCGCGATCAGCGGCACGATGAAGATGGTGAGGCTGGCAAGGCTGATGACCACCACATCGAGCGGGTGCGCGCCGACCGTGCCGGTGGGCGCGCTGCCCAGGAAGGTAAGGGTCAGCGCCAGCGCCGCCAGCAGCCCGGTGGCGGCCACCACCCAGCGGTTGCGAGAGCCCTCGCGCACTTCCTTGGACGCCAGCAGAAAGACCGTTTTCACCGGGACGCTTCCTCCCCCAGGAAATGGGCATAGAGCTCATCGAAGCCGGGCGGCACGATGTCGATATCCTCGAAGGGCGCGCCGGCCGTGGCGAGACGGCGCAGGAAAGCGGCTTTGTCGCCCGGCGTGGCGTCGAACTCGACGATATCGCCGTTCACATGCCTGAACCGCGCCGTCTCCCCCATCCATGCGCGCAGGTCCTGGGCGCCGCCCTGTGCGGTCCTGAGGCGAAGCCGCGCGGGCAGCCGCGCGATATGGCGCAACGCATCCAGCGAACCGTCGGCGATCTTGTGGCCCCTGTTCAGGATAACGACACGATCGATATGGCCCTCCAGCTCATTGAGCGCATGGGAGGACAGGAGCACGGTTGCGCCCGCCGCCCGCATCTCCCGCACGATGACGTAGAACTGCTGGCGCAATTCGGGATCGAGGCCGGTGGTCGGCTCGTCGAGCAGCAGCACGGCCGGCGTGCCGATCATCGCCTGCGCCAGGCCCAGCCGCTGGCGCATACCCTTGGAATAGGTGCCGATGCGCCTGTCGGCGGCATGGGTGAGACCGAGCCGCTCCAACAGCGCGCCCTCCTCTCCCGGGCGGCCCCGCTTGAGGCGCGCATAGAAGCGCAAGGTCTCGCGACCGGTCAGCGCCGGATGGAACGAGACCGTCTCCGGCAGATAACCGAGCCGCCGGCGCACGGCGGCGTCGCCCGCCGCCGGGTCCTGCCCCAGCACGGCGATCGAACCGGCGCTGGGCCGCGCCAAGCCCAACATCAGCTTCATCAGCGTGGTCTTGCCCGCGCCGTTGTGGCCGACAAGCGCGATCACCTCGCCGGGCCCGGCCGAGAAGGAGATACCGTCCACCGCCTTGATCCGGCCATAGCTGCGGGTGACGGCGTTCAGTTCGAGCGTGAGGGTCATGGCCGTTCCACCTGCCGGATACTGTCGGGCCGCATCAGCGGGTGGCTGTCCACGACGCCGCCGGGAAAAAGCGCCGGAAAGCGCGCCTGCGCCCAGCGGATCACCTGGACGGCGGGGCTGTTGACCAGCACCTTTGCCGCCGGCGCTTCCCACAACACCCTGTCGATGACGTCGTTAGGCCGGTAGGGGCTATCGGCGATACCATCGCCATCGAGATCAAAGGCGGGATTGTCACTCCAGTAGTTCCCGCGCCCGCCGCTCGACCAGTCCAGCGCGCGGGTGCCGACATATTTCACCTGGTTGCGGTTCCGCAGGAAGGCGTTGCCCGACATGGCGTTGCCCTCGGATCCGGCGGTGAAATGCACCCCGATCTCGCAACCCTCGAAACGGTTTGCGATGAAGCGATTCCTGTTGGCGTTATAGATGAAGACGCATTTTCCAGGGCCGATGCGCGTGTCCGCGCCCGCCGCGGCCGGCATGTGCGGATTTTCGACAAAGCGTTCGCCGTTGCTGGTCCAGCGCGCGGCCGGCTGCGGACCGCCGCGCACCCGGTTGCCCGCGATCAGGGAGCCGTTGGCATAGTTGAACAGAAGACCATTGTCGCGGTCGCCGTCCGAGACATTGCCGGTAACCGTCAGGCCGTTGGAATACATGATCGCATAGCCGACGATATTGCCGGTCGAGACATTGTCGGCGATCACGCTGTCGTTCGTGTACATGTAATGAACCGCGAAGCGCAGGTTGCGGAAGGTGTTGCGCCGGAACTCGTTCTTCCTGCTGGCATTGGCGAAGATGCCGTCGCGGCCGAAGCGGATATCGTTACCGATCACCTTCGCGCCCGGCGCGGCCCACACCGAGACGCCGCTGCCGGAACGGCTGGTGCGGCCCCGGCGCAACCCTTCAATACGGTTACCCCGCGCCAGCGAGTCATGCGCGCCATGCAGATAGATGCCATAGAGATTGCCGACAAGCGTATTGTCCTCGATCCGCGCGCGCGCTGCCGGCGCCGAGGCGAACACGCCCGAATCCAGGGCATCGAGGTCCATGCCCGAACCCTCGATCCGCAATCCCCGCACGGCGGTGTCGGGCGCATCGAGCGTCACCACGCTGCCCCGC
>CALDFO010000543.1 GCA_937942205.1 uncultured Alphaproteobacteria bacterium | reverse complement strand
GGGTGCCCAACCTGCCGATCATCGCCCGCGCCCATTTCGACGGCGAGGTGGATCATCTGCTGGGGTTGGGCGCCACCGAGGTCATCATGGGGGAGCGCGAAATCGCCCTGGCCATGCTGGATTTCGCCAAGGCGCAATAAACAAGCTTCGACGGTCCGGGCTGCGCCGGACGAACATAAAGAGTACAACCGGGCCATGCGCGCACCGATTCGCATCATGGGCCTGGATCCCGGCCTGTCGGCGATGGGCTGGGGGGTGATCGAGGTCTCCGGCTCGCGGCTGGCCCATGTCGCCCACGGCGTGATCGCCACGCGGCCCGCCGCCGGACTGGGGGTGCGGTTGATGCAGATTCACGCGGCGCTGGCCCAGGTCATCGTCTCCCATGCCCCCGCCGCCATCGCGGTGGAGCAGGCTTTTGTCGCCAAGGATCCCTCGGCGGCGCTCAAGATCGGCCATGCCCGCGCCGTGGCGTTGCTGGCCGCCGCCCAGGCGGGGCTGGAGATCGCCGAATATGCCCCCAACCACATCAAGAAATGCGTGGTGGGCGCGGGCCATGCGGGCAAGGAACAGGTGCAGTTCATGGTCAAGCGGCTGCTGCCCGCCTGCGGCGTGGCGCAAGCCGACGCGGCGGACGCGCTGGCCGCCGCCATCGCCCATGCCCACAGCGCGCCCGCCCGCGCGGTCAGGATCGTGGGATGATCGGCAAGCTGACCGGCCTGGTGGATTCCATCAGCGACGATCTGGTGATCCTGGACGTGAACGGCGTGGGCTATATCGTGCAGTGTCCGGCCTCGACCCTGTCGCGCCTGTCGGTGGGCGCGAGTGTTTCGCTGCTGATCGAAATGAAGGTCAGTGAAGATTCCATGCGGCTTTACGGTTTCTCCGGGGCCGAGGAGCGCGACTGGTTCCGCTTGTTGCAGTCGGTGCAGAGCGTGGGCTCGAAAGTGGCGCTGGCGGTGCTGTCCACCCTCAGTCCCCGCGACCTGGGCCGCGCCCTGGCGCTGGGCGACAAGGCGATGATCGGCCGCGCCCCCGGCGTGGGCCCCAAGCTGGCGCTGCGCATCGCCACCGAACTGAAGGACAAGGCGCCCGCCATGATGCTGGCGGGGGGCGACGCCCATCCCGCCGCCGCCGTGGCGGCTTCGCCCAAGGGGCCGGAAGCCGACGCCGTCTCGGCGCTGGTGCATCTGGGCTATAGCGACGCCCGCGCCGCCGAGGCGGTGGCCCGTGCATCGCAGGCGCTGGGCGAACATACCGAAGCGCCGGTTCTGATCCGGGAAGCCCTGAAAGGGATGGCGCGGTGAGCAAAAGCCCTATCGTCTCGCCCGAACGTCAGGAAGACGACACGCTGGAGGCGTCCTTGCGGCCCAAGCGGCTGGCCGATTTCGTGGGTCAGCAACAGGCGCGGGAAAATCTGTCGGTCTTCATCGGCGCCGCCCGCGCCCGCGGCGAGGCGCTGGATCATGTGCTGTTCCATGGCCCGCCGGGGCTGGGCAAGACCACCCTGGCGCAGATCGTGGCGCGCGAGCTGGGGGTGAATTTCCGCTCCACCTCGGGGCCGGTGCTGGCCAAGGCGGGCGACCTGGCCGCCATCCTGACCAATCTGGAGCCGCGTGACGTCCTGTTCATTGACGAGATTCATAGGTTGAGCCCGGCGGTGGAGGAAATCCTCTATCCGGCGATGGAGGATTGCGAACTCGATCTTGTCATCGGCGAAGGTCCGGCGGCCCGTTCGGTGAAGATCCAGCTGGCGCCCTTCACCCTGGTGGGCGCCACCACCCGCTCCGGCCTGATCACCACGCCGCTGCGCGACCGTTTCGGCATCCCAGTGCGGCTCAATTTCTATACGCCCGGCGAACTGCTCTCCATCGTGGAGCGGGGCGCGCGGGTGCTGGGCTTCGACCTGACCCGCGACGGCGCGGCCGAGATCGCCGCCCGTTCGCGCGGCACGCCGCGCATCGCGGGCCGGCTGCTCAAGCGGGTGCGCGACTTCGCGGCGGTGGCCGGGCAGGGCTCGGTGGATGCCGGGACCGCCGATGCGGCGCTGAACCGGCTGGAGGTGGACGCGCGTGGCCTGGACGGGTTCGACCGCCGCTATCTGCAACTGATCGCCGAGAATTACGGCGGCGGCCCGGTGGGAATCGAGACGCTGGCGGCGGCGCTGGGCGAGGCGCGCGACGCCATCGAGGAAATCGTCGAGCCCTATCTGATGCAGCAGGGCTTCGTGCAGCGCACGCCGCGCGGCCGGGTGCTGGCGGGCGCGGCCTGGAGTCATCTGGGCCTGAACGCCCCGCCGCTCCATCCGGCCCAGACCAGCCCGCCCCTGGGGGAGGACGCGGGTGACTGAGGGGGCGATCCGCCCTGTCGCCCCCGCCGATGCCGCC
>CALDFO010000542.1 GCA_937942205.1 uncultured Alphaproteobacteria bacterium | reverse complement strand
CGAACCTCTGACCCCCAGATTCGTAGTCTGGTGCTCTATCCAGCTGAGCTACGGGTGCGTTTTGAGGGCGCGAACCTATTGGGGCCTCTCAATAAAGGCAAGAACTACCGCGCACGAATGATGCGTTCCCGGCACATTGGCCGCACCCCCCCGGAAATCGCCGCCAACCCCCGGTTAAAACGGTAGATTCTCTCAAAAGCGGCGCTGTGATCCCTTGTCCCCTCCCGCCCTGCTGGTTAAGACTTGGACCCAAGGGTCCACCCGCCTCCCAGTGGGGGGCGGTCGGGGTTGGGTTTTGGCGCCACGCATCGTCCGCAAGGGGGCGCCGGGCAGCGGAGAGCTTTATGAGGGGAATTCCAGCAAAGCAGGGGCTCAAAAAGGGCCTCATTCTGGCTTTTGCGGTTTCGGCGGGCCTGAGCCTGACGGCCTGTTCCGACATTGACGGCATGTTCGGCGATGACGGTCAAACCATGGCCGCCACCGATCTGCCGCCCGATGCCGGCGCGCCGCCCACCGGCGCCTATCAGCCGGTGGCCACCGGCATGGTCCCGGCCACCACCATCACCCCGGTCAATATTGACGGCGGCAGCGACACCGGCACCGCGGTCAACAAGACCATCCAGACCATCCGCAGCCAGGTAGCGGGCCTGCAGTCCAAGCTGTCGGCCAACGCCGCCCGCCTGGCCGATCTTCGCAACCAGGGCGCCGGGGCCGCCTCGGCCTATCAGGAAGCCAAGGCCCGCATCACCACCCGCCTGCAGGTGGGCACCACCCGCGGCAATCCCGAGCTGGTGGCCGAATGGAACACCGCCCAGGGCCAGCTTGACGCCCTGACCACCAACATCAACGCCCTCAACGCCCTGGGCACCGATGTGACCAACGATTCCTCCACCGCCCATTACGCGCAGGACCAGATCAGCGCCACCTATGCGGTGTCCGGCGCGGTGGACGAGGATCATCGCCAGTTGCGCCTGCTGGAAGACCAGACCGCGCAGACCATCGTGATGATCGACCGCCTGCTCAAGGAAGTGTCGGACAATGTCCAGCGCTCCACCGCCTATGCCGCGACCGAGCGCGCCAACCTCACCACCCTGGCCGCCTCGATCAAGAGCGGCGAACTCTATGGCGGCGGCATGGGCGCAGTCAGCACCCTGGGCGGCGTGCAGGCCGCCGGCGGCAGCCCGCTGGTCGTGATCAAGTTCGACCGCCCCGGCGTGGACTATCAGCAGACCCTGTATGCGGCCCTGAACCAGACGCTGCAGAACCGTCCCAGCGCCGGTTTCCAGGTGGTCGCGGTGTCGCCGACCCGCGGCAGCGCCGCCTCGGTGCAGATCGCCCAGTCCACCGCCCGCCGCCATGCCCAGGATGTGATGCGCTCCATGACCGACATGGGCGTGCCCGCGACACGGCTGGCCGTGGCCTCCACCACCGATCCGGGCGCCACCACCAGCGAAGTGCGCGTCTTCGTGCGCTGAGGCAAAAGACCTTCGGAAAAGCCCCGCCTCGGCGGGGCTTTTTTATTGCCCGCGCGGTCCCTACCATGGCGCCGCCCCGCTTGGCGGCGAAAGGATATGCATATGCGCCGCCTGATGGCTTTTTTCCTGCTGATCGTCGCCGCCGGGATTCCCGCCGTGGCGCGGGATCAAGCCGGACAGGTCACCGCCCGTCATCAGATGATCGCCGCCGCCAATCCGCTGGCGGCCGAAGCCGGGCTGGCCATGCTGCGCGCGGGCGGCAGCGCGGTGGATGCGGCCATCGCCACCCAGATGGTGCTGGGGCTGGTGGAGCCGGAATCCTCCGGCATCGGCGGCGGCGCCTTCCTGCTGCTGTTCGATCCCCGGACCGGCAAGACCACCAGCTTTGACGGCCGCGAGGTCGCGCCCGCCTCGGCCACGCCCGGCATGTTCCTGGGGTTGGACGGCCAGCCGCGCGGCAAGCAGGAGGTGATCCCCGGCGGCCTGTCGGTCGGGGTGCCCGGCGTGATCGGCATGTTGGAAATGGCGCACAAAAAGCATGGCAAGCTGCCCTGGGCCCGGCTGTTCCAGCCCGCCATCGCGCTGGCCGAAAATGGCTTTCCCGTCGGCCCCAAACTGGCGCGCACCATCCAGAACTTCGCCACGCGCGGCGCGGGCCTGCCCGATATCCGCCGCACCTTCTATCACCCCGACGGCACACCCTTCCGCCAGGGCGAGATCTTCCGCAATCCCGACTATGCCGCCACCCTGAAGGCCATCACGGCGGGCGGCGCGCGCGCTTTCTATACCGGCGAGATCGCCCAGGCGATTGTGGACACAGTCAAGAACACACCGATGAATCCCGGCGGCATGACGCTGGACGATCTGGCGAACTTTCGGGCCAAGGAACGCGCGCCGGTTTGCGGCGCCTATCGGGTATGGAAAATCTGTTCGATGGGACCGCCCTCTTCCGGCGGCATCGCCATCGTGCAGATCATGGGGATGCTGCAACGCTTCCCCTCGTCGGAGCTGCAGCCGGGCACACTGAGCGAGGCGCATCTGTTCACCCAGGCCAGCCGCCTGGCCTATGCCGACCGCGCCAAATTCCTGGCCGACAGCGATTTCGTGAAGGTGCCGGTGGCCGGCCTGATCGACCCCGGCTATATCGCCGGCCGCGCGGCGCAGATCGACCCGTCCCGCGACATGGGCACCGCCGGCGCCGGCAATCCGCCCGAGAAGCACGCCGCTTTCGCACCCCAGCGTTCGCCGGTGCTGCACGGCACCAGCCACATGACCATCGTGGACAAAAACGGTCAGGTGATCGCCATGACCACCTCGGTGGAATCGGTGTTCGGGTCCAAGACGATGGTGAAGGGCTTTCTGCTCAACAACACCCTGACCGACTTCTCCCTCCAGCCGGTGCTGGACGGGCTGCCGGTGGCCAACGCCCCGGCGGCGGGCAAGCGCCCCCTCAGCGCCATGTCGCCCACCATCGTGTTCGACCGGAACGGCAAATTCCTGCTGTCGGTCGGCTCGCCCGGCGGACCCAACATCATCTCCTATGTCTCCCAGACCCTGCTGGCCATGCTGGATGGCGGGCTGGACCCGCAGGCCGCCATCGCCCTGCCCCGCCAGCTCAATTCCAACGGCCCGACCCGGCTGGAAAAATCCCCCACCAACGACGCCCTGGCTCCCGGCCTGACCGCGATGGGCCACACCGTGACGGTGACGGCCGGCGAGGGCAGCGGCCTGCACGGCATTAAAAGGGTGTCAGGCGGCTATATCGGCGGCGCCGACCCCCGCCGGGACGGCGTGGTCCTAGGGGAGTGAAATAATATTTCAATCCTGGGCAATCCCGGTCGTTGACAGGGCGGGGTCCACCGCCTAAAAACCCCGCTCTTTTGCAGCCAAATCCGCCTTTTCGGAGCCGTGAGTCATGAAGCGCACCTATCAGCCGAGCAAGATCGTGCGTAAGCGCCGTCATGGCTTCCGTTCGCGCATGGCCACCGCCGGTGGCCGCAAGGTTCTGAACCGCCGCCGCGCCAGCGGCCGCAAGAAACTCTCGGCCTGAGCCGGTTGACGGCGCCCCAGGGACGCCTCTCCACGTGGAACGCCTGAAGACGCGCGCCGATTTTCTGAGGGCCGCGCGGGGAATCCGCCGCGTCGAAGGCGCGGTGACCCTGGAAACCTGCCCCGTACCGGACAGCCGCGACGCCATTCGCGTCGGCTTCACCGCCAGCAAGAAGATCGGCAACGCCGTCACCCGCAACCGCGCCAAGCGCCGCCTGCGGGCCGCTGCGTCGCAATTGCTGCCCCTTTTGGGCCGCGCCGGGCATGACTATGTTCTGGTCGCGCGCGGCAGCACCGTGGCGCGCCCTTTCGCGGCCCTGCTGTCCGACATCACGACGGCCCTGAAAGCGGCACATCGCAAGCTGGACGCAAAGACGGGACCGGGTTGAAACATGCGCCAGATCGCCGTCGCCCTGCTGTCCGCACCGATCCATTTCTACCGCGCCGTCCTGTCGCCGCTGAAGCCGCCCAGCTGCCGCTTCACGCCCACCTGCTCGGCCTACGCGCTGGAGGCCCTCAAGACGCACGGCCCCGTGCGGGGCCTGTACCTGGCCTTGCGGCGGCTGTCGCACTGCCATCCCATCGCCTGGCTCGGCGGCGCGTCGGGCTTTGATCCCGTTCCCCCTCACCATTCCCATTAAGACTGGTTCCCCATGAACAGCTCCGGCAACAAGAATGTCCTTCTCGCCATCGCCCTGTCGGCGGCGGTGCTGTTCGTCTGGCAGTATTTCGTGGCCGGCCCCTCCATGAAGGCCGAGCAGCAGCGTCAGACTGCGCTGGCCCAGCAGGAAAACGGCAAGCATACGGCCCAGGCCCCGGTCGCCGCGCCGGTCAGCGGCCCCGCCAACGCGCCGGGCGTTCCGGCGATGGCGGCGGGCGCCCAGCGCATGACGCGCGAGGCGGCGCTGAAGGTGGGCGGCGCGCGGGTGAAGATCGAAACGCCGATGGTGGACGGCTCGATCCTGCTCAAGGGCGCCAAGCTGGATGACCTGCGCCTGAAGAAATATCACGAGACGGTGGATCCCAAGAGCCCGGAGATCGTCCTTCTGGCGCCGCGCAGCACCGATTACCCCTATTACGCCGAGTTCGGCTGGGTCGGCGGCGCCGACATGCCGACCGACAACAGCCAGTGGGTCCAGACCGGCGGCGACGTGCTGGCGCCCGGCAAGCCCGTGACCCTGCAATGGGACAATGGCAAGGGCCTGGTCTTCACCCGCGTCATCACCATCGACGACAAGTACATGTTCAGCGTGAAGGACACCGTCACCAACAAGGGCGGCGCGGGCCAGACGCTATATCCCTACGGCTATGTCGCGCGCCAGAACCTGCCCAAGATGGTGGAGTTCTTCATCCTGCATGAAGGCTTTGTCGGCGTGGCGGGCAAGGAGCAGATCGACGCCACCTATGGCGACTTCAAGGAGCC
>CALDFO010000541.1 GCA_937942205.1 uncultured Alphaproteobacteria bacterium | reverse complement strand
CAGGAAAGTGCGGGTTCCGCAAGAAAGTTGACGCACCGGAACTTGCCGGTTCCGCCCCCTGCCCCTATAAGCCCGGCTTTGATGACATCGCCTCGCCCGCTGCCGATCCTGACGACCAGCCATCTGCTGGGGATCGAAGGGTTGTCGCCCGCCGAGATCACCGGCCTGCTCGATCTGGCGGAAACCTACGTCGTCCAGAACCAGGCCGCCGACAAGAAGACCGCCCTGCTCAAGGGCCGCACCCTGATCAACCTGTTCTTCGAGGCCAGCACCCGCACCCAGTCCAGCTTCGAGCTGGCGGGCAAGCGCCTGGGGGCCGATGTGCTGAACATGAGCGTCAAGTCCAGCTCGGTCTCCAAGGGCGAGACCCTGCTGGACACCGCCTCGACCCTCAACGCCATGCGCCCCGACCTGCTGGTGGTGCGCCACCAGGATGCGGGGGCCGCCGAACTGCTGTCGAACAAGCTGGATTGCAGCGTCATCAATGCCGGCGACGGGGCGCACGAGCATCCCACCCAGGCGCTGCTGGACGCGCTGACCATCCGCCGCCGCCGCGGCGGTTTCGAGAATCTGACGGTGGCGATCTGCGGCGATGTGCTGCACAGCCGCGTCGCCCGCTCCAACCTGATCCTGCTGTCCATGATGGGGGCGCGGGTGCGGCTGGTGGCGCCGCGCACCCTGCTGCCCGCCGAGGCCGACCGTTTCGGCGTGGAAATCTACACCGACATGGAAAAGGGCCTGGCCGGGGCCGACATCGTGATGATGCTGCGCCTGCAGCTGGAGCGCATGTCGGGGGCCTTCGTGCCGTCGGTGCGCGAATATTTCCGCTTCTATGGCCTGGACCGGGCCAAGCTGGCCCATGCCAAACCGGGCGCATTGGTCATGCATCCCGGCCCGATGAACCGGGGCGTGGAGATCGCCTCGGATATCGCCGACGATGTGCAGGTGTCGCTGATCGCCGAACAGGTGGAGATGGGCGTCGCCATCCGCATGGCCGTTCTGGACGCCCTCAGCAGGGGGCACGCATGAGCCGCAGGATCGCGTTCCGCAACGCGCGGCTGGTCGATCCGGCCAGCGGCCTGGATGTGAAAGGCGGCCTGCTGGTCGAGAACGGCCGCATCGCCGATGTCGGGCCGCGCCTGTTCAATGATGCCGAGCCGGGCGATCCCGAAGTGGTGGATTGCCGGGGGCTGGTGCTGGCGCCCGGCCTGATCGACACCCGCGTCTTCACCGGCGAGCCGGGGGCCGAGCATCGCGAGAGCCTGGAATCCGCCAGCCTGGCCGCCGCCGCGGGCGGCGTCACCTCCATGGTGGTGATGCCCAACACCGACCCGGTGATCGACGAGCCGTCGCTGGTGGATTTCCTGCTGCGCCGCGCCGCCGCCACCGCCCGGGTGCGGGTGCTGCCCTGCGCCGCGCTCACCCGCGGCCTGCATGGCGAGATCATGACCGAGATCGGCCTGCTGAAGGAGGCCGGCGCGGTGGCTTTCACCGACGGCGACCGCTCCATCGCCAATGCGCGGGTGCTGCGCCGGGCGCTGTCCTATGCCGCCACCTTCGATGCGCTGGTCATCAGCCATGCCGAGGATCCCGAACTGGTGCAGGGCGCCAGCGCCACCGAAGGCGAATTCGCCACCCGGCTGGGCCTGCCCGCCGCCCCCGCCATCGCCGAGGCGATGATGGTGGAGCGCGACATCCGTCTGGTCGAACTGACCGGGGCGCGGCTGCATTTCGGCCAGATTTCCACCCGCGCCGCGCTGGTCGCCATCGCCGCCGCCAAGGCGCGCGGACTGCCCGTGACCTGCGGCGTCAGCGCCCATCACCTGACGCTCAACGAACTGGATGTCGGGCCCTATCTCACCTTCCGCAAGGTGCGTCCGCCGCTGCGCAGCGAGGCCGACCGCGCCGCGATGGCGCAAGGCGTCGCCACCGGCGTGATCGACGTCATCGTGTCCAGCCACGAACCGCAGGGCGCGGACACCAAGCGCCAGCCCTTCGCGTCGGCCGCCGCCGGGACGGTGGGCCTGGAGACGCTGCTGGCCGCCGCCCTGAGTCTGTCGCATGGCGGCCTGACCAGCCTTGCCCATGTGCTCAAGACCCTGACCGAAGGCCCGGCCCGCATCTTCGGCCTGCCGACCGGCAAACTGGCAAAGGGCGCCCCCGCCGATCTGGTGCTGTTCGACGAACATGCGCCCTTCCAGGTCCGCTCCGAGGCGCTGCACTCCCGGGCGCGCAACACCGCCTTCGAGGGCCGCACATTCTCCGGTGTGGTGCAGCAGACCTTTGTCGGCGGCGAACGCGTCTTCGCGCGCGGATAAACTGTCATCCCCGCGAAAGCGGGAATCCGACTTTCTTTCTTTAATGACCCCTCCGGCCTTCGCAACTTTGCTTGACGTGTCGCATCACGGGATGCGCCACGCCTGCGCGTTGCTACGGCCACCTCCCCCTTTGGATGCGCTGCGCGCATGAGGGGGAGGAGGACCTGTGCTCGGCTGACGGCGCCGCTCGCCGGGGATGACAAGGCAGCCCAAGGCTGGCATCGTCGCGGCCATGACTTCCATGACCCTGCTCCAGGCCCTGCTGCTCGGCTATCTGCTGGGCACGATTCCGTTCGGCCTGTTCTTCACCCGCCTGTCGGGCGCGGGCGACATCCGCGCCATCGGCTCCGGCAATATCGGCGCCACCAATGTCCTGCGCACCGGCAAGAAATGGGCGGCCGCCGCCACCCTGTTCTGCGACGGGGCCAAGGGCGCGGTGGCGGTGATCGCGGCGCGCCTGCTGCTGCCGTCGGCGGGCGCTGGCCCGGAGATTTTCGCCGCGCTGGGCGCGGTGCTGGGCCATCTGTTTCCCGTCTGGTTGAAGTTCAAGGGCGGCAAGGGCGTCGCCACCTTCCTGGGGGTGACGCTGGCGCTCCATTGGCCGGTGGGCCTGATGGTGGCGGCGACCTGGCTGGGCGCGGCGCTGATCTGGCGCATCTCGTCCCTGTCGGCGCTGATCGCCATCGCCCTGTCGCCCGCCTATTTTCTGCTGATGGGGTTTTACGACTATGCCGCCCTGGCGCTGCTGCTGTCGGCGCTGATCACCGTCATGCATCGTGACAATATCCGCCGGCTTATCCGCGGCGAGGAACCGCGTATCGGGTCCAGAAGCGGAGATAAGAGTGGAACTCAGCGATAGCGAACGCCGCGCCTGGCTGACCCTGTCGGCCACGCCGCATGTGGGGCCGGTCACCTTCCACAATCTGATCGCCCGTTTCGGCTCGGCCGCCGCCGCACTGGACGCCCTGCCGCGCCTGGCGCAGCGGGGCGGCGGCAAGCGCTTTGCCCCGCCCGACCCCAGCGCCGCCGCCCGCGAACTGGAGGCGCTGGCGAAACTGGGCGGGCGCATGATCGCATCCTGCGAAAGCGCCTATCCGCACGGCCTGGCGGCGCTGGATGCGCCGCCGCCGCTGCTGTCGGTGCTGGGCCATCCGCATCTGCTGAAAAAGGAAATGGTCGCCATCGTGGGCGCGCGCAACGCCTCGGCGCTGGCGCGCAAGTTCGCCGACGCCCTGTCGCGCGAGCTGGGCTTTGCCGGGCTGGCGGTGGTGTCGGGTCTGGCGCGCGGCATCGACGCCGCCGCGCATGAGGCGGCGCTGGCGGTGGGCACGGTGGCGGTGGTGGCGGGCGGGGTGGACATCGTCTATCCGCCGGAGAATGAGAAACTGCATGCCGCCATCCGCGCGCGCGGCGTGATCGTGTCCGAGATGCGGCTGGGCGAAGCGCCCCAGGCGCGGCACTTTCCGCGCCGCAACCGCATCATCTCCGGCCTGGCGCGCGGCGTGGTGGTGGTGGAGGCGGCGGAAAAATCCGGCTCGCTGATCACCGCCCAGTATGCGCTGGAACAGGGCCGCGAGATTTTCGCGGTGCCCGGCTCGCCGCTCGATCCGCGCGCCCGTGGCGCCAACCGCCTGATCCGCGAGGGCGCCACCCTGACCGAGAGCGCCGCCGACATCCTGGCCGTGCTGTCGCCCATGCTGGGCGGCGATTTCGGCGAACCGCACACCGGCTTTCCGTCACGCCCCACCGACGGGACGGGCACGGACATGGAGGCCGAGGCGGACCGGATTCGCGCCGCCGTGGAGGAGGCCCTGGGTCCCGCTCCGGTGGCGATAGACGACCTGATCCGGCAACTGGGCGCGCCGGCCGGGGCGGTGCTGACCGTGATCCTGGAGATGGAACTGGCGGGGCGCTGTGTGCGTCAGCCGGGCAACCGGGTGTCCTGGGCCTGAGGCGGGGGTGTCGCCTCCTGCTCCCGGATGACGATGCGCGCCTCCGCCTGGGCCAGTTCCAACAGATGCGCCAGCATCCCCTGGCCCTGGCGCTGGGCGATTTTCCGCAGGTCATCCAGCAAATCCAGGGTGTAGCGGGCGGATTCGGCGGGCGAGAGCAGGACGGCGGGGCCAGGGCCGTGGGCAGGAGAGACGCTGAACCGGGATTTTCGCGGAAGCGCGGGCATCATGATTTCGTAAGGATTCGCGGATTAACCATAGGGTGTCTGCCATCCGAATACAACCCAAGGTTATAAATCATGGGTAAATATTCCAATAATACAACCTATGGTGACATATGCGCGCCAGAACCGGCGTTGACAGGGCCAGCCGCCGGGGGTCAGTGTCCCGCCCCTTTGGCGGTTCGCACCTTGCACAGGCCGGGTTCGGCCCCAGATAAGCCCCTTCGTCCCTCACCCTTGGGTTCCATGTCCTAGATGAACGTCCTGATCGTCGAGTCCCCCGGCAAGGTCAAAGCCATCAACAAGTATCTGGGCAGCAATTATAAAGTGCTGGCCAGCTTCGGGCATATCCGCGACCTGCCGTCCAAGGACGGCTCGGTGAAGCCGGACGACGATTTCTCCATGGTCTGGGATGTGGATGCCCGCGCCGCCTCCAAGATCAAGGACATCGCCGAGGCGGTGAAGGGCGCCGACAAGCTGATCCTGGCCACCGACCCCGACCGCGAGGGCGAGGCGATTTCCTGGCACATCCTGGAAGTGCTGCGGGCCAAGAAGCTGCTGAAAGACCTGCCGGTGGAACGGGTGGCGTTCAACGCCATCACCAAATCCGCCGTGATGGAGGCCATCGCCCATCCCCGCGCGCTGAACCAGGAACTGGTCGAAGCCTATCTGGCCCGCCGGGCGCTGGATTATCTGGTGGGTTTCACCCTGTCGCCGGTCCTGTGGCGCAAGCTGCCGGGGGCGCGCTCGGCCGGGCGGGTGCAGTCGGTGGCGCTGCGCCTGATCGTGGAGCGCGAGCAGGAGATCGAGGCGTTCAAGGCCCAGGAATACTGGTCCATCGGCGCCGACCTGACCGCCCAGGCGGGCAGCTTCACCACCCGGCTGATCCAGCTGGACGGCAGGAAGATCGAAAAGCTGTCGCTGACCAATCAGGCCGAGGCCGACCGCGCCGTGGCCGCCATCCAGGCCCAGAACTTCACGGTGGGCAGCGTCGAGGCCAGCCCGGTCAAGCGCAACCCCTCGCCGCCCTTCAAGACCTCGACCCTGCAACAGGAAGCCAGCCGCAAGCTGGGCTTCAACGCCAAGCGCACCATGCAGGTGGCGCAGGGCCTGTATGAAGGCGTGGAGATCGGCGGCGACACCACCGGCCTGATCACCTATATGCGGACCGACGGCATCACCATGGTGCCCGAAGCCGTCACCGAGGCCCGCGCGATGATCGGCGGCAAGTATGGCGCCCGCTATGTCCCGGCCAACGCCCGCGTCTATGCCAACAACAACGCCACCGCCCAGGAAGCCCATGAAGCGGTGCGCCCCACCAGCTTCGCCCGCACCCCGGAAGAGGTCGCCAAGTATCTCGATGGCGACGCCGCCCGCCTCTACGAACTGATCTGGAAGCGCGCCGTCGCCAGCCAGATGGAAAGCGCCGAGCAGGAGCGCACCACGGTGGATGTGATCTCCGCCGACCGCCGGATCACCCTGCGCGCCACCGGCACCGTCACCTTGTTCGACGGCTTCCTCACTTTATATCTGGAAGGCCAGGACGACGAAGCGGACGAGGACGGCTCGCGCCTGCCCAAGCTGGCGGCGGGCGACGCCACCGCCATCGATGCCGTCAATCCGGCCCAGCATTTCACCGAGCCGCCGCCGCGTTATTCCGAGGCCAGCCTGGTCAAGAAGCTGGAGGAGCTGGGCATCGGCCGCCCCTCCACCTATGCCTCGATCATCTCCACCCTGCGCGACCGCGC
>CALDFO010000540.1 GCA_937942205.1 uncultured Alphaproteobacteria bacterium | reverse complement strand
GGCAGGCAGCGGGGCAGGTTGTCGGTGATGCCGCCGCCGGTGATATGGGCCAGGCCCTTCACCCCGCCGGTGGCGATGGCGGCCAAAGCGGGCTTCACATACAGGCGCGTGGGCGTCAGCAGCGCCTCGCCCAGTGTCTTGCCGGGCGCGAAAGGCGCGGCGTCGTCCAGTTTCAGGCCGGATTTCTCCACCACCTTGCGGACCAGCGAATAGCCGTTGGAATGCACCCCGCTGCTGGCGATGCCCACCAGCACATCGCCGGGCTTCATCGCGTCCAGCCGGGGCAGCACCGCGTCGCGCTCCACCGCGCCCACGGTAAAGCCCGCCAGGTCGAAATCGCCCTTGGCGTAGAGGCCCGGCATTTCCGCCGTCTCGCCGCCGATCAGGGCGCAGCCCGATTCCCGGCAGGCCCGGGCGATGCCTTCCACCACCGTGGCGGCGCTTTCCACCTCCAGCTTGCCGGTGGCGTAATAATCCAGAAAGAACAGCGGCTCGGCGCCCTGCACCACGATGTCGTTGACGCACATGGCGACCAGATCCTGGCCGATGCCGTCATAGCGGCGGGTGTCGATCGCCAGCTTGAGCTTGGTGCCCACCCCGTCGGTGCCCGACACCAGGATGGGGTCGCGGAAGCCGGCGGCCTTGAGGTCGAACAGCCCGCCAAAGCCGCCCAGGTCGGCATCGGCGCCCTTGCGGCGGGTCGCCTTGGCGGCGGGGGCGATGCGCGCCACCAGCGCCTCGCCGGCGTCGATATCGACTCCGGCATCCTTGTAGGTCAGGCCATTCTGTTTGTCGGACATGGGCTTCGTTTAAGGGGGCGGGCAGGGTGGTGCAAGGCGGCGTGGCCCCAAATACACAGGCGGCGCGAAGGCGCGCGCCATCGCCGCGATTTTGCCAGTTTCCGCACGGGTTTAGCGGAAACTTGGCTTTCGCCGCCAGATTCGGGCCGGTATAGTCGCCCGGCTCAGATCAGGCGTCCCATGCACCGGTTTTTCCGCTTCCTGCCCTTTGTCCTTCTCGCGCTGGCGGCCGCCGCGCCCGCCCAGGCTCAAAACCAGCAGGAACTCTACACCGTGTCCGGCATCCGGGTGGATGCCTCGGGCGCCTCTTCGACCGAAGCCTTCAATGCGGGCATCAGCCAGGGGCGGCCCCGGGCTTTCCAGATCCTGTTCCGCCGCCTGACCCGCCAGCAGGACTGGAACAGGCAGCCCGCCCTGGACGCCGCCGCGCTGCTGCGGATTTCGCGCGGCTTCGACATCGCCAACGAGCGGCGCTCGACCACCCGCTATGTCGCGGACGTCACCTATCGCTTCAATCCCGATGCGGTGGCGCGCATCCTGCGGTCGTCGGGCATCGCCTTCGCGCAAGGCGCAGATCGGAAGAGCACACGTCTGAACTCCAGTCACTAGCTTATCTCGTA
>CALDFO010000539.1 GCA_937942205.1 uncultured Alphaproteobacteria bacterium | reverse complement strand
TCCTGATCCTGCTGCCCGCCACCGCGATTCCGTTGATGGGGGCCGAAGCCGCCGTCCGCATCGTGGTCCCGGCCCGCGACATCGCCCGCGGCGATGTCATCACCGAAGCGGATCTCACCTTCCGCATCATCGAGGGAGAGGCCCTGATGTCCGGCGTCGCCACCACCATGGCCGGAGTGTCCGGACTGCAGGCCCGCCGCGTGCTGCGCGCCGGCGAAGCCTTCCGCGACAATGACCTGCGCCGCCCGGTGATCGTCGCCAAGGGCCAGACCGTCACCATGCAGTTCAGCGTTCCCGGCGTGGAGCTGACCGCGATGGGCCGCGCCATGAGCGAAGGCGGCATGGGCGACACCGTCACCGTCCAGAACCCCGTCTCCTTCCGCATGATTTCCGCCACCGTCGTCGCGCCCGGCACCGTGCGCGCCGTCGGCGGCTTCCCCGTCACCACCGCCCGTCGTTAGGATTCCGCCATGATCGCCAATTTCCTCAAGATCGCCGCCGCTCTCACCGTGCTGCCGCTCGCCGCCTGCTCGACGGTGGACCGCATCGGGGATATCGGCAAGGCGCCCCAGCTGTCCGCCGTGGGCAATCCCGCCGGCCAGCAGATCGTGGCCGCGATCCCGCCTTCGCCGCCCATCGTCTATCCCAACAATTCGCTGTGGCAGCCCGGGGCGCAGAACTTCTTCCGCGATCCGCGCGCCAGCAAGGTGGGCGATGTCATCACCGTGAATGTCTCGGTGTCCGACGCCGCCAAGCTGTCCAACACCTCCTCGCGCAGCCGCGCCAACAAGGACAGCGCCAGCCTGGACAATCTGTTCGGCCTGGAAAGCGTGATGCCCAGCGCCATGACCCCCTCCAGCCTGGTCAAGATGGGCTCGGATATGTCCAACACCGGCACCGGCGCGGTGGCGCGTTCGGAATCCATCAACCTGACCCTGGCGGCGCTGGTCGCCCAGGTGATGCCCAACGGCAATCTGGTGATCGACGGCCATCAGCAGGTGCGGGTGAACAACGAACTGCGCGACCTGCGCGTCTCGGGCATCGTGCGCCGCGAGGACATCTCCCAGGCCAACACCATCGGCCTGACCCAGATCGCCGAGGCCCGCATCTCGTATGGCGGCAAGGGGCTGATCGCCGATGTGCAGCAGCCGCGCTATGGCAGCCAGTTCCTGGATATCATCATGCCTTGGTAAGCTGACCCCCATCCGTCACAACTCGGGTTTGCTCCGCAAACACCTCGTTGCGACACCTTCCCCCTTTCCATGCTTCGCATGAAGGGGGAAGGAAGCCGGTGGCAGCTTCAGCAAGGAATAATGTGTGGGGAAAAATAAAGGCCCGGCGGAATATCGCCGGGCCTTTATTGTCATTCACCGTTTGTCATTCCCGCGAAAGCGGGAATCCAACTTTCTTTTTTCTTCCATCCGGCCGCTCGCTTTGGCTCGCGGCGTTCGGGCCTCAAATCGGTTCACTGAACCGATTTGCCCGGCTTCGCCGGTCGGCCCTCACCCCGCGAAAGCGGGAATCCAACTTTCGTCGGACCGGGCACAAGTAAGCGGCTGACAAACGCGCAGCCGACCTGTGACGGATGGGGGGTAGAATTAATCGTCCCGATAGACTTTTTCACGGCGTTCATGCCGTTCCTGGGCCTCGATCGAAAGCGTGGCGATGGGGCGCGCGTCCAGCCGCTTGAGGCTGATGGGTTCGCCGGTTTCCTCGCAGAAGCCATAGGAACCGTCCTCGATCCGGCGCAGCGCCGCGTCGATCTTGGCGATCAGCTTGCGCTGGCGGTCGCGGGTGCGCAGTTCCAACTGGCGTTCCGCCTCGGTGGAGGCGCGGTCGGCGAGATCGGCATGGGGCACGGTCTCGGCCTGCAGGTTCTGGATGGTCTCGCGGCTTTCCTTGAGGATCTCGTCCTTCCAGCTGTTGAGCTTGTGGCGGAAATATTCCCGCTGCTTCTCATTCATGAAGGGTTCGTTTTCCGACGGCCTGTAGTCGGCCGGGATCTGGGTAGCCATGCAAACTCCCTGCGACGCGCGACTCATACACCCGGCAGCAATTTCTTGTCCGGTGGGCGGGGGTTATAGCGGCGCGGCCACCCACCCGGCAATCGGCTATCGCAGAACTGCGTCAGCGGCGCACAGGAAATCGGCTGCTATGGGAAAAATCCAATATTTACAATTTCTTATAGGTGGCGGGCCGAACCGGCGCGGGGGGAAACCGGGTCCCCCGCAGTCGCGGGGGACATCGTTCGCCCGAACGACTTAGGCCCGGCACAGGGCCGGGCCTAAGATCGTGGGCTCACGATGGTTGCGGGGACAGGATTTGAACCTGTGACCTTCAGGTTATGAGCCTGACGAGCTACCGGGCTGCTCCACCCCGCGATGGG